>CAYUAV010000674.1:0-2481 GCA_964442665.1 uncultured Bacteroidales bacterium | reverse complement strand
CCTGATCCATTTTTCTTCACCCGATTTTGTATTTACTTTAAACTGTCCCTGGAAATTCATGCCTCGGACAACATTTTCCCATTTTTTATTGAATAAGTCTAATTCCAACGTATCAATAAGATCAAATACTGTCAATTTCGAAATGTCTTTTTCGGAATATTTAAAAACATAGAGGAATGATTCAGTGTATTCCTTGATATTACCGTTAATATCGAATATAATTTTAATCCCTGAACGATTTACTGCATCGACGAGTCCTTCAAGATGAAGGCTGAGTTTTTTTTGCTCAGTGGTATCCAATCCGAGGAATAATATTTTTTCAACCTTGCCTTCATCATCTCTTATACAGGTATAGGTAGCCATAGTCCACAGATCTTTTTCATTCTTGGTAATATGTTTCATATAACCCTCGAAGTGTCTTCCTCCCGACGACAAATCAGTCCATATGCGTTTAAACCATTCTTCATCTTTTTTTGAGATGAACATCAAAATATGTTTACCCTCAACTTCAGCATTAGCAGTATATTCTAATTTATGCAGGAATTTGGTGTTTGCATAGATTAATTTGCCATCAATAGCATATTCGGCACGTAACATCGTATGGTTAACTGTTGTTTCGAGACGCAGAAACCGTTCAGCCTGCCTGGCTGCTTCCTCCTGTGTGGATTGCAGCTCTTCCATGTTTTGTCGCATTTCTTCTTCCTGTGAAGACAATGCCTGCGCCTGTGCTTTTGATTCTTCAAGTAAACGCGCTGTTTGCATATTCATTCCAACGGTTGATAGTATTGAAGCAGTGCTTTCCGATGCACGTTCCACAAAATCAATCTGATACTGCTCCATAGTATGTAATGAAGCTACTTCAATAACTCCGAATAATTCATCGTTGGCAATTAATGGTGTAACTATAAGTGAACGGGGGTTTGATTTGCCAAGTCCTGAAGTTATATTAACATAGGATTCCGGAACATCTGTCAGGTAAATTGTTTTTTGTTCTTTAGAGCTGGTTCCGATAATTCCTCTTCCCCACTTTATTTTTTGATCGGCATATTTCTTTCGGCCATAGGCATAAAATGCTTTCAAATTGAAAATACGGTTATCTCCTTCACCCTCAATAAGATAAAAACCACCCTGAATACCGTTTATATAATCAGTCAGATTTTTGACCACATTATAGGACAATTTATCCAGATTATCATTATCGCTACGCAGAATTTCACCGAATTTCGCCATTCCTTCTGCTGACCAATTCCTTATTTCGTCTTCCTTCCTTCTTTTTTCAGCCAGTTCTTTGTTTTGTTTGAGTGCATCTCTGAGTTCTGTTAATGATTTTCCGATTTTGTCATCTTTATCTTCAGTAGAGTATTCTGCATTAAAATCTTCCTGAATAAGTTTGGCAATAAAATTATTTATGGTAAGTGTTTTTGTATTTTCTCTTTCGATGACATTTTGTTTTTGTTCAATTTTTAGCTCATACCTCTGAAAGATCACGAACATCGCTACAGGTAACAGTATTATTAATAATGCTATAATCCACAAAATTGATCTTGTTATGAAAGTATTATATAACGAAGTAATAGAAATAATATCCGAGATATCTGAAATATATAATGAAAATAAGGCTATAAAAAAAACCACAACGGTGAATACAAAAGTATAGATGGTAGCTTGTAATGAACTGTTTCTGATTTTTAATATTTTCATACTATATACAAATGTTGATAAAACAACTCAAGATTAATTAAATTTAATCATTTATTCAGAAAATCGCTGAATTAAATATTTAAATGTTTCAAACATTAAAGACCTTGATTAGCCTGTTATATAGGCTATATGATTGAGCTGTCATCAGGATTATAAGCAAACAGTATTAGATATATCGAAGGTGCTTGTAAATTTTGGTTCTCTAGTGAAATCTGAATATAACTTAACTACTTTTAAGCTATTGGAAATATGAGCTGAGTTTGTTTTTTACTGAATTACTCTGGATATAGCGGCAAGTAGTTTTGAAAGAACAAATGGTTTCATTATCCAGCCTGTTGCCCCTGCATTTTTTGCTTCTATCTTTTTCTCAGTTTGCAGTTCAGTAGTAAGAAATAGTATTGGAGTTTGCTGATACTTTGGTATTTGTCTGATTTCTTTAATTAATTCAATTCCGTCCATCTCGGGCATATGAAGTTCAGTAATAATCAAATTTATTCCCTGACCATTAAGGTAACTGATTGCATTCTTACCATTATTGCTCAGTAATACTTTATACCCTTCATTCTCTAAAGTCTGGTGGATTTTTTCACGAATACTTTCCGAGTTATCAATAAAAAGAATTTTCTTTTTCATTTTATAGGTTTTTCTGATTAGAAGTAGTATGTATAATTGTTAATACAAGCATTTATTAAAGTTATTATTTCGCAAATTTATTGGACAATTCACAGATGCATCTTATATTGATTAGAGAGGAGCAATACATTAATAAAATTAAAAAAA
>CAYUAV010000673.1:0-2488 GCA_964442665.1 uncultured Bacteroidales bacterium | reverse complement strand
GAACTTTTATTATAGTCGAATCAAGTTGGTCTTTAATATTAGTTATCCGTGTAATTGTATCTTTCGAAGTACTTTCAACTGCTTTAAGCATGAACATTATCCATTCTTCCCACTGTCCGGTCGTATTGGTTTGATTTAAGAGTTTGTAATACTCAGGTTTATTATCTATTATGTAAGAACTTAAATATAGAATCGGAACATCAATCAATTCGTTTAGAATCAGGTACAATATGTTCAAAATCCGACCGGTTCTTCCATTTCCATCATAAAATGGGTGAATGCTCTCAAACTGATAATGAAGGATTGCCAGATTAATCAATGGAGACAAATCATCTATTTGATTGAAATGATTTATAAAATTTGTCAATAAGTCAAGTATTTCTGCTTTGTCCTGTGGTGGAGTATAAACAACCTCTCCAGTTTTGTTGTTTTTTAATACCGTTCCAGGAGTATTTCTAATCCCAGCTGTGTTATCAACCAATTCTTGTTGAATACTCATAATATCATTAACTCTCAAAAATCCTTGCTTTTTTGCAAGGTCAAATACATGAAATATTGCTTTACGATTATTTACGACTTCTTTAGTTTCTGCAGATATATTTGTTTTATTCACTGTCAAGGCTTTGTAAAGCTCATCTTGTGTCGTGATTATATTCTCAATTTCAGAACTATCCTTTGCTTCCTGGAGGACTATTGCATTAATCAACATTGCTTGATTGGGAATCGTTTTTGCAATCCCTTTTAGTTCAGCTAGTGCTGCTGTGGATTTATTTGTTTGTCTCAGTATTTCAATAGTTTCCACTTTTTCCCTCAAAGGTGGAAGTTTATTAAGCTTGTAATGTGGTGCATTTTGTCCCATATTCTTTTTATTTGTCCCAAAAATACAAATTATGGTACAAATATCAATATTTGCAGTGTCGTTTTTGCATGAAGCCTAACGCATTTATATCATCAACCTTGTATTGTGCAGAGTGACTGATATCGCCCGTACCTTGCAGCGATTACAGCATGTTTGAGTTAATGCTGTCTCTTTATTCAATACCGTCATAACTGGTTTGGTATGTTTCACTATAGTCTGCAAATTACAATTTCTCCGGGTAAAATCAAAAATCGTTTAAAAGGGAAGCCGGTCATACACTTTCACCCAGCTATACAACGTTTGGCGGTTTGAGCAGTGCGGAAGTCCCGTCCAACTGGCGTCAGCCGGGCGGACACTGCGAAAAGGCATCCCGGTAACCGTTGGTTTGGTTTATTGAAAAATTATCCCACGTGTAATTAAGCAGCATTGCTTAAGATCGCTTGTCAGGTGGCGTAGCTTTTATTTAATAAAATTGTAGTTGATGAGTTCTTTTCTTTGTTTTTGTCTGAAGCAGGATGTTGATGGTTCTCCTTGTCCAACCAGAGGGATAATCGTTTCGTATAAGATATTATCACTTTCCTCTAATATCAAACCAACATTTGAGACATAGTATTCATAACCCCAAATGCTCTTGTAGTTCAAATCAACCCAGTGGTGCGTTATTTCAATTTTATATGCCATAAAATTACCTGCTGTAATATCAACTTCTGTCCAATCAATTACTTTACATTCCACCTGAAAAGTTTCTAAAGTACGATTATCCGTCACGTAGGTATAACTATCTCTGATCCATTCGTCTCCCGTTGAAAGTGGTTTTTTCAGGATGATATTTTCACCATCATGATAGAAGGTACTAAGTTTTCGTCCATTTTCAAACCACGACAACGCGTCAATTTGATTAATATGGCGGTTTGAATATTTTCGATTATTTAAAATACATTCTAATTCAATTGCCAAATCATATTGTTCGCCCATTTCCCTTTTCATGAAAGAATTTGAAGCAAGATCAGGATCTGATAGAATCTGATAAGATGTATCATACGATATAAGCGTCTCGGTAAAATGTGATTTACCTACGACTCCCTCTGAAATTTGAGCTGAGTCAAATGAAAGGTGTTTATAAACAGTATCTTCGAGTTTAATGTAAGGAATTGAAGTATTTGCTTCAAAACGCCAGGTGGTGATTTCATATTCTCTGGATGTATTCAATCCTCCCAAATAGGGCAGGTTTATACCATCTTCTTTTGAGCAGGAATACAAGAGGAATAGGAGATAAAGCAGAATCGAAAGAGAGAAGATCTTATATACAGATTTGGATAAATTTGAATAGCACATGGCTTTGGTTTAAAATTCAGATAACAATTAAACTCATCGGTGAAAGTTCAGGAGTGATTTAATATAACGAAATTTTGGTTGACATTGATATAGTATGGTATTTTAATGATTGCCAACGTTTTGCCAATATGAAGAGGCCGGGTTTCCGTGCCACGTTCTTATCTATAGTTAGTTGCTTGAGTAAATGTAATAATTTTCGAAAACCCACCAACCCCCGGCTTATTTATAGCTGTTAGCGCTAGTTTGTGTGTCCTGTCGTTACTCAGGGATACAATTTAAGAAAAGTTCTTTGAA
>CAYUAV010000672.1:0-2490 GCA_964442665.1 uncultured Bacteroidales bacterium | reverse complement strand
AAAATCCTGATATATAGGATCAGTCACGTAGGTTTGTATTTCGATTGTTCATATTCATTGTACAAATGCATCTCCTCAAAGGGTTGTACAAAGAAAGTGGGCAGTTTCCAGGTACCATGCCTTTCATAAACTTCGTTTAATTTTTGATCGATCACTCGGGCAGGTGTATTAGGCTGAACCTGGAGATAAGTCATCATATTGAAATTTCCCCATTGAATCCATGAACTGTTATACTCCAGGTATTTACTGAAAGGCAGGATATAATCAAATTGCAGGGTTGAATAGGTTGGCGGATTTTTAAATACACCGGTAACCGTGAATAATTCTTCCTTGCTGTCGCGTATGGTGATGGTTTTTCCAATGGCATTTTCCTTTCCGAAATATTTTTCAGCCAGTTTTTCTGAGATGACCACCGAATTAGGATTCGTGAGTGCATGAGCAGAATCACCGAGAAGGAAAGGGAAGGAAAAAACCTTAAAAAAGCTGCTATCGGCATAATGACCTTCTTCATTGTACATTTTTTCTCCCAGCCGGAAGAGGACTTTATTCTTCCAGGTAAGCCTGACGGCATGGATAACCTCCGGAATCTCCTTCTCGATGACAGGTGCAAAGGGACCTGTCATGGCAGTGGAAATGGAAATATCGCCATCTGAAAATTTAATTAATTTGTGCATGAAATAGATATTATCTCCATTAACATGGAATTTATCGGTTCTGACTTCATGTTCAATCCACAGCATGATAAGAATAGCACTGGCCATTCCCAGGGCAAGCCCGATCACATTGAGCAGGGAGTATTCCTTAAATCGTTTAATGTGCCGGAAAGCGTACTTTAAATCTTTCAGGTTCATAGTTAATTATTCATTTCTTAGTAATTGTGCTGGATTCACAAAAGCTGTTTTCAGCGTGTGATAAGATATAGTGATTAGTGTTATCATTCCCAGCAGTATAAAAGGCAGTAGGCAATACCACCAGTTTATTTTAATATGGTCGGAATAACTTCCAAGCCATCGTTGTGACAGCCACCATGAAAGAGGTACTGCCATCAGGGATGAAACAACTATCAGCTTAATAAAATCTTTGGATACCAGAATAAAAACATCGTATACGGCAGCTCCGTTTACTTTACGAATGCTGAATTCTTTTTCGCGTTTGATGACGATAAAATATGTCATCCCGAAAAGCCCAAGAGCAGCCAGGATCACAGCTACAATCGAAAACAGGGAAATAAGCCAGGTTTGAAAAACCTCGTTGGCGTATACAGCACGGTAGTTTTCATCGAGAAAAAAATACCGGAAAGGAATGTTGTTAAAAGCCTGTTTCCATTTTTCTCTCGCCAGCCTGACAATTTCGCCGTCATATCCCGGGGCATATCGGATGGTAATAAACCGGTTCTGATTTTCCAGTATCCTGATAAGATAGGGATATCCTCGACTGTTCAGGTTGCTGATTTTAAAATCCTCACAGATACCGACGATTTCCATTTCCCGTTTGTCATAATCGCTTACCAGTCTTTGTCCCAGGGCTTCTTCAGCCGAGCTGAGGCCCAGTTCCTTCAACCCATTACGGCTGATAATAGCCCCGTCTGCATCAGTTCCGTATTCTTCCGACAGCTCTCTGCCTGCTATCATTTTAACACCCATAGTCTTTATGAAATCATAATCCGTGTCGAAAATGGAAAAATTGGTAAGGCTTTCGTCCCCATCTGTTTTTTTTCGTAAAAAATCGATATAAGAACCTATGCCCGGAATTGAGTTCGAATTGCTTACAAATTGTACTGTCGAATGTTTTTCAAGTTCGGTTTTGAATAATTTCTTTTTAGCAGGAAAGGAATTCCAGTCAGCATGCCCCGATTTTATTACCAACATATTACGGGTCTGCATCCCAATATCTTTATGGATCAGATAGTCGGACTGGCGAAAAAAGATGAGAGTTCCGAAAATCAGCGCAAAAGAAATAAAAAACTGAAAGCTGATGAGACTTTTACGAATTATCGCGCTGTGTGAAGAAGGCATAAAATTACCTTTCAGGCAGGTTATCGGATCGAAAGACAGCATGATTATAACAGGGTAAATCACTGTAATGGCTATACCGGACAAAAGTAGTAAGAAGAACAATCCCCAATCGCGCATTGAGAACAGGGTAATGGAAAGCTGACAATTCAGAAAAGTATTTATGGCAGGAATAAAACTGTAAACTACCATAAATGCCAGGAAAAGGGCTGTAAGTTGAAACAGTGCTGCTTCAAATGTAAAATTAGCAATGATTCGCATTTTGCTTATCCCTAATACCTTACGTACACTAACCTGTGTGGAACGTTCCAGGATTTGAGCCGAGGAAAGATTAATGTAATTGATAAGTACAATAATGAGGATAAATAATGCGATCCCTTTTAAAGCTTTAATTACGTGAATTTCAGACGTATTGGGTTCTTTCGGTATTTTATTGCCGAAATGAATATCACTGTTGGGTTGTATGTCGATTTGTTTT
>CAYUAV010000671.1:0-2495 GCA_964442665.1 uncultured Bacteroidales bacterium | reverse complement strand
CGATTGCATTTATATACAATAAATTAAAAACACCTGTTTACGATGTTTCCTCATCTTTGCTAATTTCAAGCGAAAGCAATAATATATCTCAGATCCCAACTCAAATCTTTGGTGAGATGGGATTGACTGCAAACAATAATAATTTTGAAAATGAATTACAATTCTTACGATCTACAGTTCTTATTGGAGAAGCTTTAAATAATCTGAATTTACAGATATCCTATTTTCATAAGAAAGTATTTAAATCAGTGGAATTATATAAGAATTCTCCCTTTATTGTTGTTTTTAATCAGAATCACCCACAACCTGTTGATATAAAAATTAAGATTAAGATACTGGATGAGAATACATACAGAATTTTGGCCAATGAAGAGGACGTAAATATATTTCTTTATAATTCTAATACAGCTTTTCAAAAGTTACCAAAATTTGAACTAGATCAGACTGCTTCTTTTGGAAGTAGCATCACTTCCGATTTTTGTGATTTTAAAGTTATTTTGAATGAAAACTATTCGCTTGAAGATTACTCACCCAATAAATTTCTTTTCATTTTCCATAATCCCAGAAATCTGGCCAAAGAATATAAAACAGCATTAAAAGTTGAGCCCAATGATCTTGAATCGACAATTGCATTACTATCTATGGAGTCCACTGTACCTAATAAAACTATTGATTTTCTTAATAGCCTTACCTCTGTATATCTGGCAAAAAGTCTGGATAAAAAAATCCATATGTCAGTTAAAACCGTTGAATATATTGATAGTCAATTAGATGCTATACAAGATTCATTGCGTAATGCTGAAGAAAGTCTTCAGCGATTCCGGACAAACAATCAGGTAATGGATATAGGTGCCAAAACAGGTAGAATTTACGACCAATTACAGGAACTTGACAGACAAAAAGCCAGTTTATCGGTACAATATAAATACTATGAATATATCAATGATTACTTTGAAAAGAATAAAGAATATTCTGATCTTATTGCCCCGTCGGCTATGGGTATCGAAGATCCATTACTGAATAATATGATCCAGGAACTCTTACAGTTAAATGCTGAACGGGTGAGCCTGATGGAAAATAACCAGGAAAAAAGTCCCTATTTAAAAAAGCTGAATATTCAGATTGACAATTTGAAAAATACTATCTCGGAAAATATTAAATACATAATCAACACTACAGAAATTGCTTTACAAGATGTTGAATCGCGAATTCGTCAACTCAATAATGAAATAAATAAACTTCCAAAAACTGAAAGAGAGTTATTCGGATATGAACGAAAATTTAATCTGAATGATGCTATTTACACTTACATGTTAGAGAAAAGAGCTGAAGCAGAAATAGCCAAGGTATCATTCCTTCCCGATGCAGAAATTATGGAACCTGCTGATCTAATAGGTAAAGGAGCAACATCACCCAAAAAGAAACTGAACTATATTCTTGGTTTACTTCTAGGTTTTTTTTCTCCAATGTTCATTATCAGAATGCGGGAAGTACTGAACATGAAACTTATTGATGCATCAGAACTTGAAAGGTTAACCACTCTTCCGATTATTGGTAAAATATATAACAACAATAAGAAACTTGAGCTTGTTGTTAATAATTTTCCGAAATCACATATTGCAGAATCATTCAGGATGTTAAGAACCAACTTGCATTATTTTCTCCCAACAGACAAGAATTCTATCATTGTATTTACATCGAGCTTTGCACAGGAAGGAAAATCTTTTCTCTCAAATAATTTGGCGGTTTCATTAGCATCAGCCAACCACAAAACGGTTTTGTTAAGTTTTGATTTACGGAAACCGAAAATCTATGAAAGATTGAATATTAAAAACGAAGAAGGAATAAGTTCTTTTCTAAGCGAACAAGCAACATTTGATCAGATTGTTCAAAAATCAAATATCGAAAATCTCGATATTATCACCTCTGGTCCTGTTCCTCCTAACCCTTCTGAACTTATTGCTACTTCGAAAACTAATGATCTTTTTAGTTTCCTATCTGGAGTATATCAATATATTATTGTCGATACTCCACCTGTTGGTCTGATCTCAGATTCATACTTGTTGATGGATAAAGCAGATCTAAATATTTATGTAGTCCGACAAAACCATACTAAAAAGAAAGAAATGGTATTGGTACTCAATGAGCTGAAAGAGAAGAAAATCCATAATCTTTGCATTCTCTTAAATGATACTCCGTTGTATGGTACATCGAAATATGGTTATGGATACTATGAAGAAAAAAAAACCCGCAGAGTATTCTTGAAAAATTAATCTTTTAATGGATATATCATTTTCAAATATTACAGGCTTGTTAATTCATGAAATTATCTCAATTATATTTTTCTGGGGATTTATTTTCACTCTAATTGAAAATGATTTTTTAATAAATACATGGATTGCATGTTCTTTAAAAATATTCCTGATTTATTATATACAATTGAAATTTTATTTAGCTAAAATACTTTTACCATATTGGAAACGCCATTTATATAA
>CAYUAV010000670.1:0-2499 GCA_964442665.1 uncultured Bacteroidales bacterium | reverse complement strand
TTGTTCGCTTACTTTTTCGTCTTTCAGATAGTGATTGGCCAGATTTGAGATATACACCCCCCTTACAACACTATCATTTGACGTATATTGGTAACTTGTTGCGAACAGGTCGTTGGAAAGACTGTTCAACGGATAATTTCCGGCCTGGCCCCAATTAACATATAAATGCAGGGCATTGATCCAGAGAGGCATACTCAGAAATTTTTCTTTCGAAATATCCCAGTCAAGTGCCAGGGAAGTAAACAATTCCGTTTTATTTACATAGTATCCTTCTTTAAGATGATCAAAATTGGTGATCAGTGAGACAAAATACTTTTTTTTGTAGTTGTAATTTGCATTGAGAATGGATGAGTTTATTAACCGAATTACGGAGCCTTTTTCGCCATAAATGGATTGCGATCCCCTGAGGTAAATATCATCTTCCGGCTCCATTCCGTCCAGATCGACATTAAAAACAGAGTCAACCTTCCAGTACACGTTATCTTTATAATTTCTATACCGGACAAAAGCACTGATGTTGTGGGTTTTTATCTGTTTTTCGTAGTTGAGGTCATATTGCTGGCTGAAGATCACAAAGTTTTCGTTACTCGACAGGTATTTTTCGTTCTGTTGCGTAATATCAGCAGGAATGTAAGAGGTGTAACGAATATCTCTATAGGAAAGTGAATAGGAAACACGAGCTGAAAATCCTTTGCCGAAAGGGTAGTAAATTAAAAAATTACCGGACTGAATATTTTCGGTTTTCTTTTTTTCCTGTTCATAAAATAACTTGTCAGGAGGCATTAACTGTGTGGAAAAAGTTTCAATGCTTCCACCCGTATTATCGTTATAAAACAGCCGGTTGCTTTTCATTAAAAAACTATCTGGGGTTGTCCGGTATGCCGGCTCGATATTGATTCCCTTGAAAATAACCTTGTTTCCCAGGTAATTGTCCAGGTTGTTTTTATTATCCTGGTGACTGGCTTTATACAACAATCGCAGGGAAAGGGTTTCTTTGAAAATTTTTGAAAAAGTTCCGGTAAAGGAGTATTTTGAATAATCGGAATTGATAATTATCCCATTGTGTTTGTAGTAATTCCCTGACAGGAAATAATCAATTGTTTTAACACTGCCTGAAGCTGATAGCTGAACTTCACTGATATCGCCTGTGCGGAACAGCTCCTCCTGAAAATCATCCGAACCCATGGTATTCCCCAGACTGTCGCGGTAATAGGGGTATTTTTCATAAGTATGATTACCCGGATCAACATAATAAAAAACTGTATGAATAAGATGATCACTTGAGTCGAGTGTACTCAGGAATGTTTTTGTGTCCATCAGGGGATAGCGTTTTGTGAATTGCTGAAATCCTTTTTTTACGTTGAAGTTAAACTTTGTTTCTCCTCCTCCTTTTTTTGTTTCAATCAATACTACACCGTTTCCTCCCAGGTAACCGTACAGGGCAGTAGATGAAGCATCTTTCAGTACTGTTATGTTTTCAATATCATGTGTGTTCAGGTCGGATATGCCGAGAGTTTTGAAATTCACTACGGGTATAATCATTCCGTCCACCACGTAAAGTGGATCGGTGCTCCCGAAAATCGAACTGATACCCCTGATCCGTATTTTATTATGATCGCCGGGTGCACCGGAAATTTTAGTAGTCCATACTCCCGGAATCCTGCCATGTAAAGCATCGTTTACATCGTTGGTGAGAAGCCGGTCTATCGTTTTGGCTTCAATTATTTCAATGCTCCTGCCACGTTCCAGGTTTTCTATTTTACCCATACTGCCTAATATATTCACCTCGGGTATTTCATGCTGTTTAGTTTCCATCAGGATATCAATCTTTTTATCTTCATAAAGTTTAATGTCTATCTCTTTTTCTTTGTAGCCAACAAACCTGCAAATCAGCAGGTAATTTCCGGGTTTAAGTTCCAGGTTAAAATGGCCGTCAGTTGAAGTGACTGTGCCTGTCGAAGTTCCTTTTATATAAACGTCTGCAGCAATTAAATTTTCATGAGTCTCACTATCTTTCACAGTCCCTTCCAAGAAGTAAGAGCCGGCAAGTTTTCGTGCTTTAATGATTACATGATTTTTATTAAGGAGTATTTCCACAGGAGCCTGTTTCTTAATTTCATCGAGAACCTCCTGTGCTGTCATGGTAAGTCTGGGCAATACTATTTTTGTTTCCAGAAATGCTTCTGCGCCATTATACACAATGCTGATATCCGGCAGGCTGTTTAACTGATCGAGAATTTCTTTTACGGTCATCTCCAGTCTGTTGAATTGAATATGTATTTGTCGGAGTTCATCACTTTCCTGGGCATGAGCTAATAAGCACAGGGGTAATAGAAATAGGAATACCAAGGAACGTTTGATAGCCACAGTTACTGATGTTTTAAGGTTAAGGTGCATTAAGGGTTCGGGTTATTTATGAATAAGAATTTCATTTTCAGATATTACAATTTCGACATCCAATGTTAGCTGAATAGTATTCAGGATATCTTCCAGGGTTTC
>CAYUAV010000669.1:0-2501 GCA_964442665.1 uncultured Bacteroidales bacterium | reverse complement strand
ATCTTATTATTCAGGGTTTCTCTGAAATATATCAGTGCTCCCGGGAAAAATAAACCAAGCATTAATGCCACAACAAGATTGAGCTTGATATTGGGCGAAACCAGACGTGCATCTTCCGGTTCTGCAATATCCAGAATTTCATTTACCGGGATATTCGAAGCTTTGAAAATTTCCATTTCCGAACGTCTTGTAAGCAAATAGGTATACAACTCGTCATTCAGTTTAAATTTCCTTTCAATACTTAATAGTTGTTGCTGTGCCTTTGGCAGATGATTCAGTGTTTGTTCCGTGTCATTTATCTGCGTTTCGGTTTCTTCAATGGAAATATCAGTAGCCTCAAGTACATTCCTCGAAGCTTCAAGCAGTTTTCGTCGGGTATCGTTTATTTTAACTTCCAGTGAAGCCAGGTAAGGATTGTTTTTTATTGAATTGAACGATAATTCCGCACGTTCGCTATAGAGATCGGCCAGTTCCATGATCAGGTTGTTTAAAACCGGATCGTTTATTTCGAGCGTAGTGGGTGCAATCAGTTCGCTAACGTCCGATTTTGATTGCAGATTTTCGATCAGATAATTAAAATACCGTTTCTTAACCAGTAATCGAGCCTTCTGTGCCTCAAGGACCTCAAGTTTTGAGTATGCTTTTTCTGTCTGGAATCCAATATCCAGTACTTTCTTCGAAGCTCTGAAATCCTGAAGCCTTTCACCGGAAATATTCAGGGAATCAACAATTTCAGTCAATTGATCGTCGATAAACCGGATGGTAGCCAATGCAATTTTATTATCGCGTTCCACTCCGCGGTGAAGGTATTCGCGGGTTAGCTGGTTCAGGAAGACTGCTGCTTTCTGCGGATTGGGAGAGCGAAAGGTAATGTGCAGGATCGATGAACCTCTCTCATTCTCTATCTTAAATTGCCGGAAAGATTCAACCAGTTGTCGCAGGCTGCAAAATTTAAAATAATAGGTTTTCTGTATATTCTGACCCGTGATATATTCATAGCCGGGCAACAGTGTAAATCGGCAATACGAATTGCCGGTAATTTGTCCGAATTTTACGGTATCGATAAAATGGAATGTTGAAATAGTACTTCTGTTCTGATTCTTTACAAAATCGTACAGGATTACCTCCTCGCTCTCAGCATGGATCACAATAAGTGTGTCGTTTAAGAATTTTACAGTAAACAAAACATTTACCGGTTGCAGGATCGAAGTGTCGATTTCGACTGTAAAAGGCGTATTGTTGTATAGCTCGAGCTTATTAAAACGATGTTTGACAAAATACGCTACATTAAAATTTAACTGCTGAACAGACCGTCGTGTGACCGACTTCGCGCTTAAAACCCCTTTCTCATTTTCAAGCTCATACGGATCGTTATAAAAAGCCGTGGAAAAAAGTTGTGCTTTATCGAGCGGATTGTTTTCGTTATTAACTAAAATGTTGGTCGATAATTCATAAATCGGCGAAGAATACATAATTAAAACCATTGCACCTGACAGTGCTATTATTGCACAGATCAGAAAGAACATCCAGTTGCGAAGAAAAAGTATAATCCATTTTTTTAAGTCTATCCCCTGTTCTTCAAGTGCAATAAGGTTTTCGTCATGCATTTCGGTTAATGTTTTATAAATTAAGGTAGAGCGAAGCTCCCAGAATCACTACTGAAAAGAAGTAAAGCAACGACTGATATGGGAACTGAGTGTATGCCCACGATTTGGTACTTCGGGGTTCAATATAAATAACATCGTTTGGCATGAGGTAATAGTATGGTGATTCAAGAATCCGGTTATCCGTAAGATTAAGCAGGAAAACTTCCGATCCGTTTTGGGTCTGACGAACAAGTTTAACTTCTTTAAAATTTCCATAATCTGTTACTCCCCCTGCCAATCCAATAGCCTGAAATACATTGATCTGATCCTGTTCAATGGTAAAATTACCGGGTGAATTTACTTCTCCCAGAATTCCTACCTGGAAATTTACCAGTTTTACATATGCTGTAGCCTCTTTGAAATATTCATTCAGTTGGGTCTGAATTGCCTGTTGAACCTCCTGAATAGTGAGTCCCTTTACAAACAGCTTTTCGATAAAAGAAAAGGAAATATACCCAAACTCGTCTACCACGTAAGTATTCAAATACTGGTAGGTAGAATTCATCAGGTATGGGAAATCGGCCTGAAAAAATTTACTGGTTTTGGGATCGACACTGTAAACCCGAATGTACAGATGATCGCCTGTCTGAATTCGGTAGGTTGTTGTTCGGGGATTTTCAAAGACACTTTTCATTTCCTTGTTTACGTGTTCCTGAATAAGTTTTACTTTCCGTTGGGAGACGCACGAAGTTAAAAGTATGGCAACCATAAGAATAAGATTCAGGTTGATAAGCCGGCTTTTCTTTAAATGTTCCATATTGCTAATTTTTAATGCTATTCTATTTGTTTTTATTTATTGTTTTATGCAGATTCACTTTTGTTCCTCTCTCATAGGCAACGATAAATGAATTCCCG
>CAYUAV010000668.1:0-2513 GCA_964442665.1 uncultured Bacteroidales bacterium | reverse complement strand
ATAGGAATTACATCACTCGACGAAAAACTAATTGCCAAAGCTCTGAAGCTGGTTGAGGAGAATATGGCAAATCCTGAATTTTCGGTCGAAAAATTAAGCAGGGAGTTGGGTATGAGCCGTGTACACCTATATAAGAAACTTACTGCATTAACAGGTAAAACACCTATCGAATTCATTCGCATTATGCGCCTGAAGAGAGCTGCACAATTGCTAGGTAAAAGTCAGCTAACGGTATCGGAAATTGCCTACGAAGTTGGATTTAACGATCCCCGGTATTTTTCCAGATATTTCAAAACTGAGTTTGGTGTGCTGCCCTCTCAGTATGGTAACAGTAAAAAATAAGATTTAAATTATCGCGTTAAGTCTGTTTATCATTTAATACGCTATTCATTTACATTTTCTTCGGCAGATGATAGTTAAAATAGCCTTTATTTACATTAGTTTTTGTAAAAATGCTATGATCAGGAATCTGTTCTTGAAGATTAATAAGACACATCATAAATGGTTCTATAAAACTTTACTTCTATTTGAAGTATTATTATTATTTATTATTGCAGGAGGTATTTTACTAATTATTATGGTCTGGTAAACAGTTTTGGGTTCTTTTTTCCCCGATCAATTCTTTTAACGATCCTTTACCAAATAATTGCGGTTGTTCTTACTGACAGTATTAATAAAAAATAATTTTCTGTTTTAAAGATTTTGTTAATAGGTGATGTTAACAAAAGATACAGATTCTTGTAACAAATACATCCCGAATTACATGGTTAAATGGGTATTTTCGTTCCGATAAGGGTATTAGAATACGGTTTCTACCCCACATTTATTCCATTCAGATACGTGATTAATCCACCCATATCCCGAAAAAAATTTATAACTTAATGGACAATGCCAATACAAATAGTGGATGCCATTTTTTTATACTGGAAACCAGGTTTTCTGAAGAATATATATTGCAGCTTATTGAAATTATCCGGCTTAGAAAATATATTAAACTGAAATAAAAAAGAAATAACCATGAAAAAATTCGCCACATTGTTTATTCTGGCAGCAGTCCTGCTTTCTTCGTGCAGCAATAAAAATTATAAAAAATTGGAAGATGGAGTGATTTTATCCATAAAGGATACAATCGGAACCCACTCGTTAAAAATTCAGGTTGTAAATAAAAAGATCGTACATATTCAGGCATTTCCGGATGAAAGCGGAACGTCGGATACAAGTTTGATGATAGTTGATTATCCAAAAACGGATGTGAAATGGGTTTTGATTGATAAAGGAGATAATCTGTTTCTCTCAACTGATGAATTACAGGTAATTATATCTAAAGAAACTGGCGAAATACAATATTTAAATAAGCAGGGCGACATATTGCTTGCCGAACAGGCAGGAGGCGGAAAGGAATTTAGGCCAGTTGAGCTTGAAGGTAAAACTTACTATACTATCCGTCAGGTTTTCGAGTCACCTGATGACGAAGCCTTATACGGTCTGGGTCAACATCAGCAAGCAGTAATGAATTATAAGGGGAGGGATGTTGATTTATATCAGCATAATATCGTCGCAGTGGTTCCTTTCCTGATTTCAAATAAAAAATACGGAATTCTTTGGGATAATTATTCCCGGTCAAAATTCGGCGATCCGCGTGACTATGAGGATATCTCATCGTTAAAACTTTTTTCAAAGGACGGAAAGGAAGGAGGATTGTCGGTTCGCTATTTCAACAGGAATGACGAGAATAAGGTTTATCTGGAGAGAACTGAAAATACAATCGATTATCAATATCTCGATGATCTGTCGAAAATTCCTGAAGAATTTCCTTTGGCGGAAGGGAAAGTGGTTTGGGAAGGTTTTATTGAGCCCGATGAATCGGGAGTATATAAATTTTCGATGTATTCCGCCGGATATCTGAAATTCTGGTTTAACGGGGAATTACTTCTTAATAGCTGGAGGCAGGGATGGAATCCCTGGTCACGGCTCATCGATCTCAACCTTCAGAAGGGCCAGAAATATCCGGTAAAGATTCAATGGATTCCCGATGCCGGTGAGAGTTTTATTGCACTGAAATATAAAAGTCCTCTCGATCCGAAAGAACAGAACAAACTTTCGCTCTGGTCGGAAGTGGCGAACACCATCAACTATTATTTTATTGCCGGCAACGATATGGATGAGGTTATTTCGGGTTATCGTTTCCTAACCGGAAAAAGTCCTGTAATGCCGAAGTGGGCTATGGGTTTATGGCAAAGTCGCGAACGCTATCGCACACAGGAACAACTGCTCGATGTAGTCAAAGAATTTCGTAAGCGGCATATCCCGCTCGATAATATTGTGCTCGACTGGTTTTACTGGCCCGAGGATAAATGGGGCGATCATAATTTCGATTCCACGCGCTTTCCCGATCCCAAAGCCATGGTCGATGAATTGCACAACAAATTACATACGCAAATCATGATATCTGTCTGGCCGAAACTGTATGTGGGAACGGATAATTATAATTACATGAATAAACAGGGCTGGAT
>CAYUAV010000667.1:0-2515 GCA_964442665.1 uncultured Bacteroidales bacterium | reverse complement strand
TAATCGTCGCGCAATAAAGATCTGAACTATCCTTTCCGGAAACAGTATTTTGCATGCACGAATTGATGTGATTCTTTAAGTATGGCAGAATATAACCTGTATAGGCCTTGCCTAAAGCAATATTGCGGTTAAATGAATATGCAGGTTTATTGTATTTATTTTCCCGGAACTGGAATATCAGCATAGCCTCATATGCCCAGCGTGTAACAGCCAGGTCAGCCAATAAAGGCGTGTTTTTTTTATTACCTGGAAATGAATCGAATCTAATGAACCCACCACCAAAAAGAATTTGAAATAAAAGAACCAGGGGTATCGATCGCAGGAAGAGAGTTTCAATGGTACGGTGAACTCCTGAAATGATTAAACCCAATAACATACCAAACGATTGGCAACTGAAGAAAATTGCCCAGTATATCAGCATCATTCCCCTGATTTGTAAGATCAGATCAGCAATCCAGACAAAGAAGAAGGATTGAATAAAAATAATAATAAACAGATAGGTGATCTTTGAGTTGATATAGGAAAAAAAGCTGATATTCAGGTAAGCTTCTTTATGGATGATATTCTTTTCTCTGCTAATTTCATTAACAGATAATACCAATCCCATAAAAACGGCAACCAGAAAGCTCACGAAAAAAAACTCGGGTATATAGGAGTTTTCCGAAAAACTATAAGTCCCGGAACTGCCTCCCCTCATGAAAAATGCAAAGATAACAGCCAAAACGGGCGAAAGTGATACAGTGTATAAAAGATCGCGTGTCCGGGCAATTTTTGTCTTGAAATTCCGAAGGTTAAAAATCAGGTACTGCCGATGAAGTGAAGGTGTACTAAGAATATTTTCCGGTAATACTTTCCGTTCCGGAAGTTGTTTTTTCGCAGTCTGACTTTCACGATAAATTGTATAAAGTTCATTCGGAGTCTTATAACGGTCATTTATACTGCCGTCGGTTGAATATAAAGGCTGACTAATAAATTGAATGATAGAAGCCGGTTCCAGCCTGATCTTTTCTGTATTTTCAGACTTGAACAGGTTCAGGAATTTATTCCAGGCATCGGTGAGTTTACCATAAAAGACCGGGAATCCGCCTTCATCAATAATAAAAATATTATCAAATAATCTAATCGATCGATTATCAGTTTGTGTAATACCGGTAATAACAATATGCCCCTGAAAGCTATAATTGGCGAGTACTTCAGTAACCTTGGCAGAGTCGACGACACTTAACGGAGATATGGCATTGTCGACGATTAAAAGTTGCGGTTCCCGGATTAATTCCATCGCTATATTCAGCAATCGCCGCTGGCCAGGCTGTAATTTTTTATCCCTCACCCTGCCAACAACCTTATTTCTCAGGCCAATCAGGTCAATATCCTTTAGTAGTTGATTAACTCGCCGCGAAAGTGAATTTTCGTCAAGTTTGCCCAGGTACAATCTGGCGGCATAGTACAGATTTTCTTTTACCGTAAGTTCATCGTAAAGCAGATCTTCCTCGGGCACATAGCCGATCATTCCTTTTAAATGGTATAATTTTTTCTGTAACGAATACCCGTTTATCAATACTTCACCATGCGAACTGATAATCTCGCCCGCCAGTAATTTAAGTACTGTCGATTTACCGGTTCCTTCTTTTCCCATAACGCCCAGAAACATGCCACCTTCAACCTCCATGCTAAACTTACTGATCCCCTTTCCGGGAGAATAGGCATATGAAAGATCCCTGACACTCAAAAGAAGTTTTTCTCCAAATTTATTCTTCATATACCTGCGTTTCAGATCGAAAAAATCAATTTTAATTGTATCCTCAATATAAACTGTGTCACCCGATTCGATAAGTTCCCACCCGCATATTGTCGGTTTTCCGAATCGGGCAATTCGTGCACTATTTCCAATGCCGGTAATTATAAAAATTTTCAGATCGCCGATAAACAAAACCTTATACGATTGTTTTAATCCACTGAAAATGAACGACTCTTCATCAGCAAGATCCTTCGGAACATTACTTTCGACCCAGTTTCCCTCAAGAATATCATTCTCATCTTCATGTGACCGGAGAATGATCAATTCGTTTTTACCTCTGATCACAGGCTCGCTTACACCAGTATTGAAAAAATCTTCAACGATTGCTACAAATTCTTCATCAATAAGTAAGATCCTCGCCGGTAATCCACTATCGGCAAAATCAGCTTTAAGCTGTTTCAGCCACCCAATAATACATAAATAGATAATGAGCCTTTCCTTACCCGACAGAACTTCCATATTTGTATGCTGAAGGCTGATTTTATGGAAGTCTATAAATAATTCATCTTCAATAAGAAGTTTTGAAGTGTATTTATCTGATAATTCCTGAAAAACATCAAGAAAACGATTTCCGCTAAAATAAGTATCCAGATTTTTGGCCAAAGATTTTAGCGGATCACTGACTAATGTATAATTATCCCTGTTTAAACTCAGTATCAGGAAAAGTAATTCATACGATTGTATCAGCAGGTATTCTTGCATTTTATTAAGCCGGTC
>CAYUAV010000666.1:0-2517 GCA_964442665.1 uncultured Bacteroidales bacterium | reverse complement strand
TTTATTCTGGCTACGGAACTGAGGTCTGTAGTTCAATCAACCTTCAGAAGGTTGAGTTAAAACATGACGACCTGAGTAAATTTCTGTTGAAACCTTATGAAGGTTTGAATAGTCAGGTTTGAAAACCTGATAGAACTTTTTAAAAACGGCTTGTTTTAATCTAAAAGTACGTAACCGATAAATCTGTCCTGATAAGAAGTCAATATACTTTTATAGTCAATTGATACTATTTTAGTATTATACATTTCTTCACATCCGAAAAACCGTCCGCCATGATCCGGTAAATATATATTCCCGAGCCGACATTAGAAGCGTCCCATTGAATTGTATAGTATCCTGGTTCCATTGCTCGATTTACTAGAATATCTACAACCTGGCCGGTAAGATTATAGACTGTAATATTTACATCGGATTTTTTAGGAATTGCATATTCGATGGTGGTTGTCGGATTAAATGGATTCGGATAGTTTTGATCCAGAGAAAATTCTATAGGTATGGCGGAATAATCGTTATTAATCGCAACCAATTTGGACAATGTTGCCGCGGCAACGTCTTTCATAACCGGCTCTTCATTCCAGCGAAGTGTCTTAAGAATTACAGCTGTTTCACTCTCACTGAAATTCTCATTCGCAGTAAACTTCAATGTAGTAAAAACACCTTCGCCACCATCTGAAGCCGATCCGGCACCGGCAAATTTAATTTCCCCGGATTCTGCTTTAGCTTCAATGGTAAAACCATCAACCAATTCCGACCAGCTCAGACCATCAAAGGTCAAATGCTCCGGATTGAATGTTATCGAGCCTTCGAATGATAGGATGTTACTCCCATTGCTCAGTATTAACGGTATTTCGACAATATCCCCTGGATTTATATTGCCATCGCTCATAGCAATACTTCCAGTTGCAGATGCTGAAAACGAACCGGTATCAACGGGAAACATATCAATTAAATGGACGATATACTGGGCAATCAGTGAGGCATCATAGGCAGTCAAGGTATCATTTCCGCTTACCTCTGCATTAAATAATTGGGTTCTGTTTAAGTCTATATAATCCACAAGATACTTCAGGATTTGAGAGGCGTCATAGGCTTGAATTTTTTCGTTTAAATCGACATCACCAAAGTAGAAATAAACCATTGCTCCGCCCGAAGAAAGGTTTACAGGAATTTCACCGGTATTAAAGATAGCATCTTTCAATGTAATGGGTATGAATCCTGTGGTTGCTGCATTGGGAACGGCATATTTGAGCCAAAACAGAGTGCCTCTACCGGAAATATCTTCAGAACCGTACATTGCAATATACAGTGCCGTATCAGTTTCGTTTATTTCATAAGACCAATCCGCAGCACCAGTTAAGCTTGTAGCTGTATCAGTAATGGTTACTATATCAATAAATTCAAGCGAATTAAAATAGCCGGTAATAGTGATTTCAGCTGAACTTATAACCATATCCGAAGGGATTTGAGTATTGATAGGAATTAAAAGGGTGTCATTTGGAAGAGTGCTAACAATTGGTACTCCTAAGATTGCACCGCTAGATAGCTGAGCAGTTCCCATAAGAGCAGCATTTTGCCAAGTATTATCGCTGTATGTCCACCATTTCAATTTATGGTCGCGCACGCCTGTATCGTTATCATTGTAGTGTATATCAAAACCGAATACATAATCATTTTCCGCATCTATTGTCAGGTCTTCTAAAGGAATGGAACACTCAAAATTCCATCCGCTTTCCGTATTTACTATCTTAAATTCAATTCCGGATGGATCAAACCAGTAGCCCCATTCCAAACCATCGCTAATATTGATATCACTATTACTTTTATAACTATTATTAAACCTTAGCTGAACATCATTAACACTATCATATGTATCTATTTTACTGTTATCTCCATCGAAATAAAGCTCTATTCCATCGCATTCCCATGGTGTGGTATTATCAACTCTTATAATATCGTCAAATATAGATACAAATAAATATAAATTGTTATTATCCCACATCAAACGAAAACTACCGGATAAATCGAGCGAGTTATCAGGTTCTTCAAATATATATCTTTCCATTGGTGTATCAGGAATTATTTCCCAGATTGGATCGAGCTCTCCATCAATGACAGGAGTAGATGCAATTTTGGGAACTTTTAATGTATCCGGCTCCGGTAGAACCGTAATATAATTCGCTTTTACCTGGTTGTCGTAGCTATCTGTACGCGAGGCTGTTAACGACACGGTGTAAACACCATCATTTTGATAGGTATGCAACGGATTTGTGCTGGTGCTGGTGTTTCCATCACCAAAATCCCACAAATAACTATTAATCCCGCCGGAAGAATAATTTGTGAATTGCACAGATAGTGGTACCACGCCAAATGTTGGTGAAGCTAGGAAGTCAGCATAAACAGGCTCTGGTCTATCATAATCTGAACCATCATAAGGTATTGGATTGGTAACGCCGGTCATATTTGAGACTGTCAGATAAAGTGTGTAAACCTAATGAAACGGAGTTAATTTAGAATGAG
>CAYUAV010000665.1:0-2519 GCA_964442665.1 uncultured Bacteroidales bacterium | reverse complement strand
TCCAAACAGTATGAACATATATAAGAACAGGATTGAATTTGCCTATGTCAAAAAGCCGGTGGGCATGCCCGGTAAGTGCTTCAATGATAATCAGGAATACTATGTGCATCGGGTAGACAATGGTACTCTGGCTGAATGGATACTCCCGGACGATGACGAGGATCAGCGTTTCTATGACCCTCGGGAGCTGGCGAACGTGGTCGTAATGCCGGCAGTAAAGAAGTATATGGAGTTTACCCCGAATCTGTTCCAGAAGATTGCGTTCGGTATTATGGCAGTCGTTATCGCCGGGGAACTGATTACATTGATAATACTGACTGGTGGTCAACCTCAATAAAAATATACCTATTCGATTGGGGAGATTGTGGGACTGGCACCTTCAACAACCCATGACTTGCTCGGAAACTTTAATACTAAACTTTTCGAGCAAGAATACGAATCTGGCATATCCCCAGCCAGGATAGCCGAGCAGCACAATATTGATTAGGAATGAGGGGTTCTATATATATATTAAGTATGGCATAAGGTAGGTTTGTAGGTTAGTTAATTATGATTAAAATCAACATCTGTAAGGGTTTTTTAGCTATAACTGATGAAGATGGTCAGATATATCCGGGTTGGGTGGGTGATGATCCACCGTCCTTTCCTGATTTGCCGGAAGTCGAAGCGGTATATCAGCGTTGTGTGTCGCGTAATTATCACCCGGAAAGGATAATTGACACTCTTTTATACATCTTCCACAGGCAACGTATTATCAGGAGTGGATTCCTGGCTGATATGTCCCTGGTAATCGGGCTGGTAGGTGCTGCCGGTGGCGGTAAATCATGCGGTGGTGCTGGAATTGCTATATTTGATTATCTGCTGGCTGGTGTACCGGTAATCAGTAATATGGATATTGAGGTCACGGTCCAGTACAAACAAGCGCGGAAGGTATTTCGTACACAGCAGTTGGAAAAGGCAAGTGTGATGGACCTTAAACATCTTCAGAATATGTATAAGAATTGCTGTCTGCTTGTCGATGAATGCAATATCGAGTTTAGCGAAGCCCGGCGTGCCATGTCGAATAAGAATCTGCTGTTTAATTACGTTATTCAAGAACGGAGAAAACGCTCGATGAATGTAATATTTACCTCACAGCATGAAATGTGGGTAGATGATCGCCTGCGGTATGGGACTTCGTTCTTCATAAAGGCTTCTGATGCTGCGTACAATAGCGGATTACCGAAGCCTGGCAGCTTGGGGAGGAAGTCAAATTGGAAGGTATACGATTTTAGCGGTTTGATTAACGGTGATATTCTGGACGACCGGGATCCGCGGTTCATCGTTTATAAGGGTGAATTTCACAATCGCCCCTTCTGGCATAGTTACGATACTTATCAGATTCAAGGTCTGGAAGATGAATCGGAAGATAAAAACGATATTATCATCCGGGACGGTGTTGAATTGTCGATAAATAAGGAAAAATACTCTTATGGTATTGAATTATCGAATAAAATAATCGGGATGGGTATTGAAAGATTGCCAACTGATGATTTATGGAAGATGCTGGACGTTGAGGGTAACAGGCGCGAACAAACCAGGATCGGTATGCAGTTGTCCGGGGTGGGTATCCCTACTGAAACTATTGGCAATAAAAAATATTATATTTTTGGAGATTCCCTATTCTCTGATAACGGGCATACTTGACAAATTTATTTAGCGTATTATAATGTAAATAGCAATAATAATGTAGACACTTTATAGTGTAGACAATTTATCAGGGGTGAGTTATTATGCCGAAGCTAAAAGATAAAGAAAAAATCCTTAAACAAACTACTGTTCGGGTAGATAAGGAAACTTTGAAGAATCTTAAGTTTGTCGCAGCTGGGAAGCCGATAGCCAGGTTACTCCGGGAATTGGCTGGGGTCCTTGCGGCTCAGAAACGCGAAGTTTTGTTTAATGCACTGTGTAAGTATTTGGGTGAAATGCCCGGGGATACTCCTGAAGATGAAGAGAGATTCATTGACTTGGCATCTGCACTTTTAACAGCTGCCTTTGCTTCGGAACAAAATTTAGATTACGCAAGGGCATCTGCTTTGGCTGCCGAAGGGATTGAACAGCTTGATATACCGAATATCCCTGATGAATTAAAGCAAAAACTAATCGATGCACTATTACAGAAATCCATAAATTATAAGACTAGGGAAGCGGAACGAAATACACCGGAATATAGGGCAAAACTGGTAAAAGTGAGTCAAATGCCGGCTACGAAGAAACTTATGGAGAGGTATGGCTGGACGATGGAGGATTTGGGGAAATTATGAAGCCTGAATTAAAAGGGATGAAAGCCGGACCAAAGAATATGTATCTCCGGCAGCATCGCACGGAAATATTGGATTATTTCTATAGGTATGGTGCTGAAGCTGCCCGGGCTGAATATGGGATGAAGCCGGATACTTGGGAACGGTTTTTGAAGCGTGGTGGGCATGATACCAGGATCAACCGGCTTTCCGAAAATGACAAGTGGGTTTTGCGAATAG
>CAYUAV010000664.1:0-2526 GCA_964442665.1 uncultured Bacteroidales bacterium | reverse complement strand
TTCTTCATTCCATTTAAATCCACAACAACAGCTCTACCGGTACTGGGAATGGTATCCCCACGGAAGTGTGGTGTCCCGGAACTTACGGGCACCAGCGGAGTCAGCGTTTCGTTTGCCAGCTTAACTATCTTTTTGATATCATCCGCATTATTTGGTCTGACTACACATTCAGGACGAACAGAATTAACAAAACTTATATCCTTAGAATAACTCTGTAAGATTTCCGGTTCACGAATCACGTTGGTCTTACCAACTATTTTTGTCAGATCCTTGTCCTCTATCATCATTTCCTCCTAACAATTTCTGGTGCTATCCCTGAAAATTTCTTCGCAGTAACAACATGGAATAATCCTGTATAAATTTACCCCAAAAATACTAAAAAGTAAGCAAGAGAATCCTGATTTTTCTGCAAGAATAATCTTACATAGCAAACGAACCGCTCACGATACTTGTATTACACCTTTCAGGAGCCGTGATATCAATAAACATAACTCTTTCCACCAGCTTCACCTAACTTTACGATAACATCTAAAGAGTATTATTGGATATTTGGCGGGGACGACTTCGGTTGTCGGGCTAGTAAGACAAATATTATTCCAATAAAGGTCGAAATAATCGATAGTATAAAAGCAAGCGTATATGTATGGGTGGCGTCATATATCGCGCCGGCAATGGTCGGTGATGCCGACCAGGAAAGAACCTGTAAGGTAATTGCCACACCTAAAACCGCCGCATAACAATCACGCCCGAAATAATTAGCTATTAAGGCGGCCATGACGGGTGACAACATACCTACGCTGAGCCCAAAGATTACTGTGTATATGTAGATTAAGGTCAGGTTATGGGTTGTTAATAATATGACTAGAGAAATCATCCGCAATACTAAAAAAACACTTGCCGAATACCTTATGTTGATTTTTAAGGCAATAAGTCCAAATCCTAAACTACCCAAAATAATCATCGCTGAGAGAATACTCATCGTCATCGCTGCTACCATGGGACTGAATCCCAGGTCCTGTATGTAGGTTATCTGATGTGCCTGCTGAACGCCTAATGCAAAGTAGTTGGCTGCCCCAAAAGCGGCGATATACCAGGCGGCAGGTTGCCGCAGGGCCTGCTTCGTCTGCCACTGTTTTGGTTTTTCTTTCACCTCCGTAAGGAGCTCCACTTCCCCGATACTCAACGATATCTTATCCAATCTGCCGTCAGGTACCTGGCCAATGTCCTCGGGTTTGTTTTTCACCAGAATCAAACTACTAATTAAGGTAGACAGGACCAGATTTAACCCCGCCATTACAAGCCATGTCATTCGCCAGTCGATAGTAGCAATTAGGGATGTCGTCAGAGGAGGGAAAATGACACCACCTAATCCGCCAGCCGCCACATAAAGCCCCAGTGCCAACGAGCGTTTCCTGACAAACCAGTTACTAACTACGGCCGTGCCGGCTACAAACCCGCCGAAGCAAACGCCCAGCCCGGTAATGCCCCAGAGTAAATAGACATGCCAGACTTTAGTTACAAACGCCATCCCGGCCAGAGCTAGAGAACCCAGCAGTGTACCCAGCACCAAATTAAGCTTTGGCCCGAATCTGTTGACGAAATACCCCGCCAATGAGCTTGGCAAACCCGCCATCAGCACACCAATAGAATATGCCGTAGATACAGCCGTCCGGCTCCAGCCAAAATTATCACACAGGATAGGAAGGTAAACAGGATATACATAAACAAAAATGCCGGCAAAGACAAGTACGCCGAGAAGTAATCCCGAAAGCGATATCCAGCCGTAAAAGAACCGGTTGTTGGGGCCAATATCATCAGATGTCATCGACGATGTCTTGTACGTTACCTGTTTATGAACGGACGACCATATACAACCCGGGGTTGATACCGTGTGTAAAAATCTCAGCTACAGATGTAATAAAGTATAATGTTACTAATAATATTAAAAATCAATAGATACCAAATAGTAAATAAGAGAAAACTGGATAAATGAGTGAGAATAATCTTATAAAGATATCAGATTAATCTTGCGAGATACTTTTTATAAGGTTACCCCTTGGAGTGATATCTACTATAATTTCTGTAAGTTGCCAAGAAGACTATGTTCGAAGTCACTGGGTTTCAGGAAACCAGCTGATTATCGATGGCATAGCGTATTAGTTCTACGGTATTCGTCAGATTTAGCTTCTGTAAAATACGGGAACGATAAGAACTTACGGTCTTTATGTTTATAGAAAGCTCTTCGGCGATATCATTCAGTTTCGCTCCTGAAACGGTCATACACATTACCTGATATTCACGATTGGATAACGCCTGATGAATATCATCAGTTTCTTTTTTCGCCCCTATTTTAAATGCCAGTTTCTCAGCTAATGAAAGACTAATATATCGGCTGCCGGACGCGACCTTTCGGATGGCTGATATAAGTTCTTGTGGGGCACTTTCCTTGGTTAAATAGCCTAAGGCCCCGGCCTGAAAACCCCTCATCGCATATTGTTCTTCCGGATGTATAGTTAAGATGAGGAT
>CAYUAV010000663.1:0-2529 GCA_964442665.1 uncultured Bacteroidales bacterium | reverse complement strand
CATAAATTTCGATTGCATTAAATGCTTACAGATGATCGAAGCAGCATTCCCGTTTCCATATAGCGGGCCGGCTGTTTCAAAACTTTGCTTACTGATTTTTTGACAGGCCTCAAGTATAACATTGGTTTCGGCGCCCGTAATAAAATTTACGCCTGCACTTACCAGCTCGTTCCACTCGGTCTCGTCGCGCAGGGTAATGCAAAATTTCCGAAAAAAATAGGCCTCTTTCTGTAAACCCCCGCTGTCGGTCATTATCAGCCGGCAGTTCTTTATGAGTTCCAGCATATCGAAATAACCCACCGGATCCATAATCCCGGCACGGGTTTCTAATTTCTGCTCCTTCAGGATCTTCTGGGTTCGAGGATGCAAAGGTATGAGTACCTGGTAATCGTCTGCCAGTGTATTGATCGCTCTGATTATGGATGCCAGCCGCTCTTTATTGTCGGTATTTTCCTCGCGGTGCAGAGTGCACAGAATAAAGCTGTCTTTTGTTACTTTCAGCTTGTTCAGGATATCCGAATGTATTTCGCTCAGCCGGCTGTAAAACAGGGCAGCATCATAAGTAACGTCACCCGAGAGTATAATTTCACAGTCAAATTGTCCGAACCCTTCATTTTCCAGGTTCTTTATGGCTGTTTGCGACGGACAATATAGCAGGTCGGCGATCCTGTCGGTAAGAATCCGGTTGATTTCCTCAGGCATTTTCATATTAAAAGAACGCAAACCCGACTCGATATGAGCCAGTGGAATGTGTAATTTTTTTGCGGTAAGCGCTCCGGCAAGCGTGGAATTCGTATCGCCGTATACCAGGACGATATCCGGCTTTTCGGATATCAGAACCTTCTCGATCTTCTCCATCATCTTTCCCGTCATGGCGCCGTGCGACATATTATTAACCTCCAGGTTATACTGAGGTTCGGGTATCTGCATCTCACTGAAAAAAACAGCCGACATGTTTTCATCGTAATGCTGACCGGTATGAACTATGATCTCCTTTACACGGGTGTCATGACTTAACTCCCGGCTGATTGTTGCAGCCTTGATAAATTGCGGTCTGGCACCGACTATGCTGATGATTTTTTTCACCGTTACTTTCAGGATTAAAGGTTACTGATCGGTAAATATAAGAAATCAGGACTGACAATGTTCCCTTTATATGGCGCAAGTCTGCGACTAAAATCCGCATGTCTAAATCTAAGCTACTCATCGATAGTCCCCTTCGACTTCGCTCAGGGTGACTGTCAGGCTGAGCATAGTCGAAGCCTGCTTTTGCTAAGAGGAAAAGTCCTGCGGATTTTAGGTATAAACTTGCGTCATGTGGACGACAAAGAAGCGATGCTGAAACAAGCCCGCCTGGCCCGGTCTGTAATTTCATTAGGAAGATATTCTGATTTCTTTCGAAAGTATGCGGTAAGCCTGCCTGCTCTTAAGAGTGGTTACTTTTAAGAAAACGCATAACTGCTTTTTCTATTTTCTTTTTAACATCTTCCCATTGTAAATCACGATCCGTCAATAATATGGGCCAGTCAGCCAGATCCACATCATCGAAATATATGAGGCTCTTTAGAATTATAGCTTCATTCTCCTGACTGTATTTACTTCGATAGAAATTTATCATACTCCCGATATCGTACCTGTCGAGAAGATAATAAATATCAATGAAATCTTTCGAACGCTGGCCGCTCGTTGAAATGGCGTTCAGCTTCATGGCAATAATATCCTGCTCTGAAATCACCAGAATTCCATCAACGGTTTGCTGTTTATAAAGATAGGGATAGCGATGTGCAAGAAAGTCCACTTTAACATCGCCGATACTGCCTTTGAGCGTATTTGCCGCAGAATAGAAAAGCTGGTATTGAAAGTCGTGATCGATCTTTTCAAATAATGATGCTGCATCAAAATCCGTATTTGTAAAAAGGTCAATATCGTCTGACTTCCGATGGTTCAAATATAAAGCAAGCGCTGTTCCTCCCACCAGATAAAATCCTTCCAGGTATTTCTTTTCCTGAAGCGATCTTATAAGTTCAAGTGTTGCAGATTTGATAGCTTTCGATTGTGACATGCAAAGGCACTTTTAGGCAGATTAAAAAATTTAATGATAAAATTAAAGGTTTTCGGATCGATATAATTGAGTTTACAGAGTACATCAGTTACATCTTTTTCACCATAGTGTTCCATAATAACTTGAATATCATGAAGACTTCCCAGACTGAATACTCGTTCGATGATCAGGCGTTTTGATTTCCTATCATCCAGTTTTGAAATGTCTACATCCCAAAAATACTGAGGCTTTAACTGGCTTATAATCATATGATGTCTTTCTGATTCCTGCATAATGCATACTCCCTATCAAAGATACTAAAAAACAAGATGGCGAACAATTATTAACAATAAGCTCAAAGCCTCTCCATATGCCCTATACGAAGGATAAAACCTGTTCATTGGAAATATTGAATAGTATCCGGGCCCGTAAACAGTCATTTTACTTAGACACTGTCTAAATTTAATTTAATGAAAATTAAAACTTTC
>CAYUAV010000662.1:0-2538 GCA_964442665.1 uncultured Bacteroidales bacterium | reverse complement strand
CTGTAGGTAGGACACATTTTTTAAAAGGAACTGACGAGGAATATTCTGGTGAAATTTTTGATAAAGACTTTTCAGTAAATCAGGGCAAAATTGAAACAACAGTAAAAGTGGATGATTCTAACTGGTATAATGAACATCAAAGGCTTGTAAAAGCTTTGCCAGATGACATCAAACCAATTTCAAAAATTTCAGACAACATTACAGTTTCGGTCTTATTTTCTCCAAAGAGAGAACAACCCGAGAATGTCCTTAAAATTTTAGGAGTTAACGGAGAATATATTAGTGGCGAAGGTGCTGAAAAAAAATATGGTTTTACAACTTTTAATGTTTCTAAAGATATTAAAATCCCATTCCAGAAATGAAAAAAGAAAAACAACGAAACGCTAACACGCGGTATAGCCAATAAGGGTTTCAGAGGTATGCGAAGGGTTGTAGCCCGCTTCAACTTTTCGTGTAACTTGATAGGAAATCGCCCGCAATCCCTTACTGGCCATACCGCAAAACGTTGTAAGCCATTAAAAAGTACCTGCAACCATCGATAAACTTTTTTGTCAATAATTGTAAAATATCAAGAAAGATGAAAAAAATAATTTTACTTACTTTAACATTTATGCCTTTACTGAACTTTGCTCAAGATAAATTAATACCCATAAATTTATCATTTATTAATGAGGCAACAGCAATACCTTTTACAAAGGTAATTACAATACCAGTTCATCCTGGTATTCAAATTGGCACCGAGTTTAATTATAAAAAAAAGCCGCATACAAGGCTTTATCAAACAGCCAATGTGTGCTACTTTTATCACAAATACCTCAACCAGGGAGTTGGACTTTATTCCGAATTAGGATATGAATATCGTTTAGATGCAGGATTTTCATTTACAGGATTGTTTGGATTAGGATATATGCACACTTTTAACAGTGTTGAAGAATATACTTTTGAAAATGGGGCTTATCAACAGAAAGCAGACAAAGGAAATGCCAGGCTATTTCCATCATTATCATTAGATTTTGGTTATTATTTATTTAAGGACAAACAAAATAGCCCCAAAATTTTTATACGGTACCAATCATGGGTTGAGTATCCTTATTCACCCGATTTTATTCCTGTTATGACTCATATTAACCTTAATGTAGGTGCAAAATTTTATATTCAATCCAAAACCAATAAGTAATGAAAATATATATAACATTAATAATAGCAATAGCAATACTCGCTTCATGCCAAAAAGAAGAAGATATTAAACCAAATTTTTATCAATGTAACATGAACTTTGAGGATTCAAGCTCAGCAAATCCAAATAATCTTGCTTATCAGAAAATTCTTGATGATATGACCCATAGTGGTATCGTTGGGGTTACCATGTCGGTTTACACAAAAGAATATGGAATGTGGTTAGGTACAAGCGGCAAGGCCGACCTTCATAATAATATTGATTTAGAAGTTTGCAATATAACAAGGGTAGGTTCAATTGTAAAAACATCTACAGCAACTGTTGTCCTTAAATTATGCGAAGAAGGAAAAATAAGTTTGGATGACAAAATTTCTGACTATTTGGATGGAGATTATATGGATAAAATAGAAAATGCGAATAAAGCAACCATACGTCAACTATTGCAACATTCAAGTGGCATTTATAATTATATTGATAACCTGGTGTTTCAGACAGCTTCAATAAATGACCTGATAAGGGAATGGAAAGCCGATGACCTGCTAAAATATGCTTACAATAAGAAGGCATACTTTCAACCTGGTGAAGATGTTCAATATTCTAATACCAACTATATCCTTTTAGGGCTTTTAATAGAAAAAATCGAGGGGAAACCATTATACCAGGTTTTCGATGAAATAATAATTAATCCATTAGGCTTGACAAATACTCTATTTGCTGGCAAAGATCCTGTTCCCGATGGTATAATCAGGGGATATGTAGATTTTTACAGTAAATTACAGGTAATAGAAAGTACATATTATAGTGGCTGGGACTACTATACCGCTGACGGCGGACTTATTTCAAATCCTTACGATTTAAATATTTTCATCAGGGCATTAATGAATGGGGAAATAATTAATTCGAACTCACTAGATGAAATGTTAAATTTTAAGACTCCAAAAACGCAATATCCTGACTTTTTTGATCGCCATTACGGACTGGGTATTATAAAATATGACACTGAATATGGAGAAGTTTATGCTCATGATGGAAGTGCTGTCGGATACTATGCCCACATGATGTTTTTCCCGGATGATAGTACAACAATAGTATATGCTGTAAATAGCAACTTTGGTACAATAGATGGCTTAATCTCATCAAAAAGCCTTTTAGAAAAAATGTTTTCAACGATTAAAAGATAATAAATAACGGCTTACAACACGCGGTGCTATAGTTAATAAGGGTTTCAGTGGTTTTCGGGGCATGGTAGCCCGTTTCAACTTTACTGGTACCTTGATAAGTAAAAAACCCGTAATCCCTTACTAACCATACCGCCAACCGTCAGACTGTGCAAAAACCCTTGATATTGTTAGTAACCCACT
>CAYUAV010000661.1:0-2540 GCA_964442665.1 uncultured Bacteroidales bacterium | reverse complement strand
AGGATTGAAAATTGGAATAATGGGATGTATTGTTAATGGTCCGGGCGAAATGGCAGATGCCGACTATGGATATATCGGTTCGGGAAAAGGTAAAATAACCTTGTATAGGGAAAAAGAAATTGTAAAAAGGAATGTACCCGAAAGCAAAGCCGTTGATGAATTAATACAACTGATAAAAGAAAACGGAGACTGGATAGAGCCCGAATCTCCGTCAATTTCCTGAAATACATATTTTCATTTAAAAATTATCGACTGAATATTGCGTACTTCAACCGACTGTTCCGAAGGGTGATTTGTTAGAGGATTTAAGATCTGCACCACAATTTCGTTATACTTGTCACCCGGGCCATAGCACGACATAACCAGTTCGGCGTCATCAAGTGTTACCGAAACGCCATCTTTTTTAAATACTCTTAAAGTACCTTTCTGATTACCTACCGATGCAACCGGAGGTTCGGTAAATCCCTCGGGAACAATTTTTTCAATCTTCGAGAAATCTTTTATTTCCGTAACAGCATCCATATATTTCCCACGGATAATGACATAATTATTCGCGTATACTTCTTTTCCGCATTTTAACTGGCCAAAGTGGATTGCATCCAGTATATTTCCATTTTTAAGGGTGATCTGGACCGGTTGTTTTTTGGTTTGCCCAAATCCAAGCATTCCGAATGTCAGCAAGATTAGGGTTAGTATAGTTTTGATTTTCATTGTTAAACGATTTTACTTCAACAAGCCAATATAAGGAAATTTATTTATTCTATTCATGGTTACCGGATCAATTACCTGTTAAAAGTTTAATTTTCTTTTCACTCAGAGAATATATCTTCGATAGTAAGTCCATGATTCAGATGCAGGCATTGTATGTTCAATGAACGTGCTGCAGTTATATTTATTTCAGTATCGTCAATAAAAAGTGTTTTATTTTCATCGAGTTTATCATGGTCAAGAACATAGCTGAAAATTTCAGGATCGGGCTTTCGTAGGCCGATTTTATAGGAATAGTATACGTGATCAAACAAGGCCGGAAAATTAACGTTATGTTTTTCCATCAGGTACTTATTATAATAATCGGTGTGAATAGGGTTTGTATTGCTTAATAATATAAGCCTGAAATCTTTACCCAGCTCGCTGATAATTTTTAATCGTTCATCGGGGGTATCGAGCAGCATGGCACATAGTGCTTTATTCAGCTTCTCATCAGGCACAGGTTTTCCGATTTCTTCCCGAAGCCTTTCAAATATTTCATTATTCTGTGCCTCGCCCTTTTCAAAACGTAAAAACAAATCGTCATCAGGCCCGGCATGGAAGTATTTTTGAAACGACCGGTGTCCGAGTTTTGAAAACGCCGCAATGGATGCTTTGGGGTAAATATTGGTTATAACTCCTCCCCAATCGAAAATTATGGTCGTAATGGTGTTGAAATCAATATTTACTGACTTTGATATTTTCATTATTTTAGCGTCATTACTTGCATGATGTTAAAGATATTCAAGGATCATGAAATCAACAATATTATTAGTATAATCCTGAATATATAAGCACATGGCGAAAACAATCGGACGATGAGTAAAATTGGAATAATATTAGGTCATGGCGTGGATTTACCGGATGAGATTACTGGAATTAAAGAACATTTTCTGGATACTCCCTATGGCAAAATTACTGCAAAAGTTTTAACCGGTAAGATCCGCGGGAAGGAAGTTACTATTATGCACCGTCATGGTAATAAGGGCGAAATACCTGCTTTTCTGGTTAACTATAAGGCAAATATTTTTATCTTTCATGAATTGGAATGTTCACACATTCTGGCCACTTCGGTTTGCGGGAGTTTACAGGAAGAGATCATGACCGGGGAATTTGTGATTTTCGACCAGTTTGTGGATCTGACCACGCACCGTGAATTGACCTATACCGATAAACTGCCTCTTGAAAAACTTAATCATTCGGCATTTAATAAACCTTTTTCCGACGAAATACGCGATGCATTGATCGAAGTTGCTGTTCTGAAGGGTTACACGGTTCATACAAAAGGTACTGTCCTGGCTGTCGACGGACCCAGACAGTCGACACGTGCCGAGTCGAATCTGTTCAGGAAATGGGGAGCCGATGTTGTTAACACTACCACAGCTCCCGAAGCAATTCTGGCACATGAACTGGGAATACAATATGGTTCGCTTTCGTTATGTACGTATTATGACACCTGGCGTACCGATATTGAACCGGCTACCCGGGCCGAAAAACAGGAAATCATAGATGCATATGCTGAAAAAATGCGGGACATTTTATTAGGCACCATCGAAAAAATTTAGAGGCTATCCGATTGCATTTTTGAAGCTTTAAAAATAATTGTATAATTCTTGACAAATAACTAATATTGCAAGCCCTTTATAAAAGGGAATTAAAAATGAAAAATTAAGAATTATTTATTTGTGCCGGGTCTAACATTCTTAATTATTAATTCAACATTTTTCATTAAGTATTGGTCCCATAGCTCAGCTGGTCAGAGCACCTGACTCATAATCAGGGGGTCGTTGGTT
>CAYUAV010000660.1:1733-2550 GCA_964442665.1 uncultured Bacteroidales bacterium | reverse complement strand
TTCAGCCGTCTTTATACTGCTTTTGTGAGTGGACTCAGCCTGCACAAATTGCCCGTCATCCGATTCAAGCGGAAACTGAAAACCGGAAAAACTTTCATTGTAAGGATTCGGCGCGAATTTCACCGGAAAGAATTTTCCCCATTCACCGGTTTTTTTCATGTAATTGATGATTTTATCCCTCAGTTCGAAGTATTCATCCTTAGAATATTGTTTATTGAAAATGCAGTATTTCCTCTTAAAAAGCCCGCAACATCCGAAACAATAGTCGCAATTCTGAAGATAAGCCGAATATTCCACGAACTTACAGTGGTTCACGCTAAAGCAGAATTTCGCGTCATAACAGTAAACCGGCAATGAGCACATGAAGGCGAGTTCGCCTCCGACCGTCCCCAGGGAATCGAGGGTGAATTTCGCGTGGGGTCCTGAAAACGCTGTATTCGCGGAACCTTCATTGTAAGAAAGCATATAACAATTCTCACAATCCTTGCAGTGATGAATGAAATTACCCGTGGAATTCTCACATAAATCAATCTGAAGCGCCCTGTGCCATGCCTTCTCTTTCATCATCTTCCCGAATAAGGCAATGGCTTTTTCGTAATTCTTATGCGAGGCGAAATTCCATTCCCGCTTCTTTTTTTCAAATTCTTCCCTGTTCAGTTGTTGATTGTCGAAGTAATACTGTTTATTACGCAAATTACCGGAGAACAGGCAGTCGCGGCAGTCGCGGCAGTCGTATAAGAAGGCTGAATCGGACACGTTTTTGCAATTCAGGAGAAAAAGGCCGTTATTGCAATTAACGGAATTGATCAAATCGAAA
>CAYUAV010000660.1:0-1723 GCA_964442665.1 uncultured Bacteroidales bacterium | reverse complement strand
TGAAAAAATTCCATCGTGAACATTTTTCAAGCCGTCGCTGCAATAACAATACCGGCAGTTTTCATTATTCTGACCCCCCTGGCAAAGGTAACAGTTTCTGCTGTGGTACCAGTCGTCGGTGTACTCACAATTCTGATTATGGCTCTGAAAATTGTGAGGAATCGGGCATTTCGGGAAAAGTTCGTATGCCTGCTTAAAAAAAGGGCGCACGAAATCAAAATTCTGCGAAGGGGGATCTGCGTGCCGTATCCATTCGTCACGCTGCCAAACCGGATACTTACAATCGGGCCGGAAGACGGAAATAATGGATTTTCCGGTTCTGTCGCATTTTCTTTTGTGAAAATGCCATTGCGGCCAAAAAGCTCCGACATACTGAAAGCGATATTTCGGCAGCATGTTCGGCAAATCTTCAAAACCGAATTTCTTCCGAAGCTCAATTTCATGGGCAGAAACAGTAAATGATTTTCCGGAGACGACGCATTTTACCTGCATTTCCAGTTTTTTAAGCAATCCGATTTATTCGTGCGACAGGGCATTGCAGACAATATCAGAATTATTATACACAAAAAGCCCGGCATGGAAATCCGGCTTTCACTTTTAAAAATTTTTTGACTTATGCTATTATATTCACACAGAAATAAAGATGAAAAAACATTCCAGAAAAAGAGGTGCGCACTTGTTCTTCAGTGGAGTGGAATCAATTTTCCGGTTTTTTCTTTTTGCAATTTTCAGTCTGGTTTATTTTAGCGCGTTTAACCCTGTATATGCCGACGAGACTCCTCTTACCGTGCGCGTGGGAGTTTATGATAATTACCCTAAAATATATATAGAAAATGGTATCGCCAAAGGTTTCTGGGCGGATTTGACTAATTATATCGCTGATCAGGAGCATTGGAATATCGAATATGTGGTAGGTGACTGGACGGAAGGACTGGATAGGCTTGAGGCGAATGAAATCGATATAATGGTGGATATGGCGGTTTCTGAACCGAGGAAAAAAATATTTGCTTTCCATGATGAAACCGTATTGATTAACTGGGGTGAAATTTATGCGCGCAAAGGTTTAAATATCCAGTCTATTTTTGACTTGGAAGGTAAAACTATTGCCGCTTTAGATGAGGGCATTCATTTTATTGGCACCCTGGGAATTAAAAATCTTTTGGAATCATTTAATATTCAAGCGGATTTTATTGCCAGCGGGGTTTACCGGGATGCATTTGAGATAACTAATCAGGGCGAAGCTGATGCGGCAGTCGTGAACAGAATTTTTGGCGTTACTAATATAAAAGATTTTCCGAACATTGAGAGGACCGGCATTGTTTTTAACCCCATTGAGCTTAAATATGCTATATCCAAAAACAATCCAAATACAGATTATTTACTAAAAAGGATTGATTTCAGGCTCAGGAAAATGAAGGAGGATAAAAACAGTCCCTACTATCAATTTATCAATCAATATTTATCTCTTCCTTTACACGGGTATGCACCCTTTGAACTAACCGACAAAGAAAAAGAGTGGTTATCGGAACATAAGGATATCCGTATCGGAGCGGATCCTAATTGGCCTCCTTTCGAGTTTTTCAATGATATCGGTCAGTACCAGGGAATTGGCTCTGATTATGTCGCCAGAATAAGTGATTTAATCGGAGTAAATATGATTCCGGATAAAAAACTGACATGGCCGGAAGTCATTGAAAATGCTAAATTAAAAGAAATCGATGTT
>CAYUAV010000659.1:1411-2550 GCA_964442665.1 uncultured Bacteroidales bacterium | reverse complement strand
CCCCGTTTTTACCGTTGAAGATCACAACGGGTGTTGCATCCCATGCCGATTCATCATGATTCGTGGTAAACCGAAGTTTATTTTTTCCTGCCGGAATATTTTGATATTCTGCCGTGTGAGTGGTGTAAAGCGTCGAGGCAGATTGTCCGTTAAAAACATTTTTTAGCTGGTTATAAAAACTCCATGAAAAATTCATCTGGAATCCGGCTGCAAAATGATCCTCTCTTGCTCCTTCCGCAAGGAATATCAGCTTCCTGTCAGTGGTGGCATTAAGTGCATTCAGTGCCTGTTGCCAGAAATCGAAGGGTACAAAATCGGCAGCATCAAAGCGATATCCATCGATATTGGCTTCCTGTATCCAATAGGTCAATGCATCGATCATGGCCAGCCGCATCTCGCTGTTATCATAATTCAGGTCGGCAACATCCAGCCAGTCGGTACCGGCAGGATGGATTATTTCACCGTTTACCTGTGTGTACCACGACTCGTTCGCTATCCAGGGATTGTCCCAGGCGGTAGGATTTGCAACCCAGTCGAGTATCACAGCCATATCCCTGTTATGGGCCGAATCGACTAATGCAAGCAAGTCGTTCATAGTACCAAACTCGGGATTTACCTCCGTGTAGTTTTGCGCACAATAGGGTGAGTTCACCGAATTAATCTGTCCGATAGGGAATACAGGCATCAACCTATAACATTTGCCCCCAGGGCATCTATCTGATCAAGGCGACCGGTAACACCTGCAAGATCGCCTTCGGTACTAAATGCCCTGATATTGACTTCATACATTACTATATGTTCCGGAAGCTGTTCTAAAAGAATGTGTTTTGGCTTTTCATCCGGTTTGTCAGTAGTATTATCTTCCTTCTTACTGCAAGAAAGGATATAACTTGCCAGGAAAAGCAACACAAATGCCATCTTGAAATATATTCTGCAAACTTTCATAAATAATTTCTTTATTAAAGTTCATCATATGAGCATAAGCATTAAATCTGCAAGGAAAGGTAACTGCCTTTGATTCAAATATACTGTCAATTTCAACGCTATTACAAGTATTTCAAATAATTAATAGCCAAATAGTACAGATCTATGCTGCCGCATCTTTACAATAACCACCCATATTCATTTAATCAGTTCAT
>CAYUAV010000659.1:0-1401 GCA_964442665.1 uncultured Bacteroidales bacterium | reverse complement strand
TATCATGTAGTTGTTAATTTGATATTTCCTTTTGCTTTCCCGGTAAAAAACTGTAATTTAAAGGAACGAAGATCCCGGATGTATATCGCTTAGTATAAAATAAATTTTTTCTAAAAAAAAATTATTCTTTATGATTACGAAAACAAGGATACTGCTGGCATCAATCTTTCTGCTGATTGCTTTTTTAAGCGAATTAACAGCCCAGATCAACTGGCAAAAGAATTCGGAAATACCTGTGCTTTATATGGATTCCCTTATGCGCTGGGAAGCCATCGGGCAGCCGACATGTATCCTCGATAACGATACGTTTAAAATGTGGTTTGCCGATGTGTGGCAGAAGCCTGAAGATACTGCCCTGAAGGCCAGGATTCACTATGCCTATTCTTTGGATGGCGTTACCTGGCACAGGGATACCCTGCCGGCACTGGATAACGGAAGTCCCGGAACCTGGGACGATGAGTGGCTTGATACTCCTGAAATTGTCAAAGATGACAACGGATACAAATTGTTTTATTACGGTGATTCCACCTATTTTCAGGGTCAGAGTAATACGCATATAGGAATGGCAACCTCAACCGACGGGATTCATTGGACAAAACAGGGAATAGTACTTTCAAAAGGTGCGCCCGGAGACTGGGACGGAGACTGGATCGAATCGCCTGCACTCTATTACGACGAAAGTTCCGGAGTGTATGCCATGTGGTATACCGGTATTGACACAGTAGGCTTCGCAAAGATTGGTCTGGCCGTAACTGCCGATCCTGCAGCATGGATAAAAATACCCTCCAATCCGTTGATTACGGTAGGAGAACATCCTTCGTGGAACGATTTTATTTCAGGAGTTCCTGCTGTAATAAGATCGGGTGAGATATTTGAAATGTGGTTCAGCGGGGTGTATTTCGACGATCAGGATTCCGTAAGTATCGGTTATGCGGTATCAATGGATGGTATACATTGGCTCGAATACCCTGGTAATCCTGTTCTGGGTCGTACCGGACCCGGTGACAGCACAAAATTCTGGGCTGTCGATGTGGTATGGGATCCGGATAATGAGGAATACAAAATGTACTACGAATCGAAGTATATTTTCGATGCCGAAGCTATTTACCTGGCCACGGCTCCCCGTGATGTGTTGTATTCTGCAGGTTGCCAAACCGGATTAGTGTATGATACCACCATTCATACCGGAGAAAGTATTGAGCTTGTCGCCACCGGGGGATCTTCCTACTATTGGTTACCCGATACTTTTCTGACCGATAATACGATTGCAAATCCCATAGCTACGCCTGATATTACGATAGCTTATAAAGTCCTGATTGTAGGCGAAACATGTATAACCATCGATAGTGTGAAAATAACAGTGGAGCCTCCCAATAGCATAAGAGGTAATGGTGAACATGC
>CAYUAV010000658.1:0-2555 GCA_964442665.1 uncultured Bacteroidales bacterium | reverse complement strand
TTTATCGATAATTCTATTTTAACTTTCGCATGATTTCTGATCACTAATCTTTTATCTGCTTTTGAGCAGAATCGACTTTATTTATCCAATCTTTCATAAATTAGGAGAATATTCTTCCTAATACCATTTTTATGGATCCCGAAGCATCATTGGAGAATTTGAGGAAAATTATTCTCCTCACCTCATCATTAAATGAGAGATCGCTTTCGGAATTATTGAAATTATTTACTTTTCAGGGACTAAAGCAAGAGGAATTCCTGCTTCATTCAGGTGAATACCCGTTGTATCTGGCATATATTGATCGTGGTATTGTATATTCATATTATACTGGTCTGCAGGGAGAAGAAATAATTAGAGGGATATATGTAACGGGCATGTTTGCTTTGCCTTTGCCCCCTTTTATTTACAGGAATCCTTCATTTTTGACTTTTCGAGCCGTAACAGATGTAAACCTTTTTCATGCGCGATATTCGGATATTCAGGCATTATCAGGTGCAAATAAATCGGTTCAGACATTCATACGGACGCTGATCGAACGCGAATGGATTGTTAACCGTGAACTACATGATGCAGGACTTCATGTATACAACTATCAGTCACGTTACGGGCTTTTTCACGCCAAATATGAGTCTTATTTAAATCGGATACCTCTTAAAATTGTTGCATCATATCTGAATATTCCGTTAAAACAATTAGAGAAGTTGCAGCAACAGATGAAAAAGTGATGGATGGCCCGGAGACAATTTGGTGAGAAGTATCATAATATTCAGGTGATAAGGTTCACTCAAATTTCCAGTGTCGATCAGGCTTAATCTGTTATATTTACCCTAATTCTGGTTTCGGTAATATAATAAGTTAGTTTAACAAAGAAAAGAGATTTTGTGTAGGAATTGTTGAGATCAAGTTACTAACTTTGTCAACCCTGGCTTAATCGTCAGGGTTGATTTATTTTGCATACTATGCATCCGGCATATTGTACCGATTTTAACACATATCACCGCAGAAACACAAACCAGGTAACCATCGGGAATGTTCCTCTGGGAAGTAAATATCCTATCCGGATTCAATCGATGACCAATACACCTACCTCAGACATTGAAGGCACTGTTGATCAAATAATAAAAATTTATAAAGCAGGTGGCGACTATGTACGTTTGACCGTCCCATCGTTAAAAGATATTGAAAGTCTTTCATTCATTATCCGGGCATTGAGAACTAAAAATTGTCCGGTTCCTGTAATTGCTGATATCCATTTTAATCCGCAGCTGGCTCTATTGGCTGCTCCTCTGGTTGAGAAGGTTCGTATAAATCCTGGAAATTTTACCGGCAGAAAAATGACTCCTCGTATTGATCTTTCCGATCAGGTATATGACATGGAATTCCATTTGCAGAAAGAAAAACTACTGGAGCTGATCCACATATGCCGTAAGTGTAATACTGCGCTTCGTATCGGAATAAATCATGGATCGCTGTCTGACAGGATTGTTGACCGGTATGGCGATACACCGGAGGGAATGGCGGAATCGGCTATGGAGTTTCTGAGAATTTGCGCTAATGCGGAATTTAACGATGTCGTTGTATCGATGAAATCCAGTAATACCCGGGTTATGGTTTATGCCACACGTTTACTGGTTAAAATGATGGATCATGAGAATATGCATTTCCCGCTGCATCTCGGAGTGACTGAAGCCGGTGAAGGAGAGGATGGACGTATTAAATCGGCGGTGGGTATCGGTGCCCTGCTTGCCGATGGACTGGGTGATACCATAAGGGTATCGCTTACCGAAGACCCGGAAGCCGAAATACCTGTAGCCCGAAAACTGATGCAATATATAGATCAGCGCATTAATCATGCTTTGATACCTCCGGCAGGAGATTGTCCAATCGATCCTTACTCTTTTCACAAACGCGATTCTTTCGGGATAACAGGTATAGGAGGGCATAATTTGCCGGTAGTAGTTGCATCGTTGAATGATAAAATAACGAAAGAAAGTCTTAATGAAATAGGATGGAACTATTCAGGAAAAACAAACTGGAAATTTTCTGATACTTCTCCCGATATTATCGTCTGCAATGACTGGCCGGAAGAAATTCCCATACCCCCGCAAAAATCCATAGCGGTTTTAGTAAGAGGAAATAGACTACCGCAAGGGATTACAAACCGCATACCTTTACTTATATGGGATCAGTACAGGGATAAAAATTTTATACCCAATGGGCCTGTTCTGTTGCAGAGTTACGCTTCTGATCTTACTGCAGAAAAAATTAGTTTTTTGCACAAAAATTCTAATGTTATCCTCATTCTTTGTTCCGGTAATACCAATGTTTTTGCCGACTTACGTGCGGCTGTTTTCAGGTTAATGAATGCTGGCATCGGAAATTCTGTTATTTTCAGGTTTGCAACGAAGGATAATGATAAAGAAAATTTTCAGATTAAAGTAGCAGCCGAACTGGGAGGATTATTTATCGATGGCCTGGGTGATGGCCTCTGGCTCGAAAATGAAAATACACTTCGAACTTCTGAAATAGTATCCACCGCTTTTGGTATACTGCAG
>CAYUAV010000657.1:0-2561 GCA_964442665.1 uncultured Bacteroidales bacterium | reverse complement strand
TTTCTTCATATCCCATCGAACGGAAAGTAGCTTTTGTAAGATCAAGAAACGTACGGGCTTTTCCGGTCCCCAGGTTATAGATGCCTGATTTTACACGATTTGTCATTAAAAACATTAATACATCAACAACATCTTTAATGTAAATGAAATCACGTTTTTGTTCCCCGTCTTTAAATTCAGGATTATGTGAACGAAATAATTTCATTTTACCTGTTTCGAGTATTTGGTGATATGCATGAAATATTACCGAAGCCATTCGGCCTTTATGGTATTCGTTGGGGCCATAAACATTGAAAAATTTCATACCTGCCCAGAAAGGAGGTTGCTTGGTTTGTTCAAGAACCCATTTATCAAATTCGTTTTTCGATTCCCCATATGGATTTAAAGGCTTTAGTTTTTTAACCATTTTATGATCATCATTATAACCATGTTCTCCCATACCGTAAGTTGCAGCTGAAGAAGCATATAGCAACGGAATTTTCTTTTTGGTACAGAATTCCCATATTTTTTTGGAATATCCGAGATTGAGTTTCTCAAACACTTTTTTATCAAATTCGGCTGTATCAGTCCGGGCCCCGATATGAAGCACCAATTCTATGGCCGGATGTTTCTTATTCAACCAGTCGAAAAATGTCTCTCGATCAATTTTTTCTGAAAAGGATTTATTGTCAAGGTTTTTGTTCTTTAATTCATTGGAAAAATCATCGACTAGAATAAGTTCTCCATAACCCTCTTCGTTTAATTTTGATACCACATTACTGCCAATAAAACCGGCAGCACCTGTTATTACGATCATTTAAATCAAGTTTTATTTTCGGAAAGATAAAGCATGTATAGTTATCAAGATGTCGGCAAATTTAACTAAACAAATGAAGAAAGAAACCAATGCCGAAAATCAATTAAAAACATTAATCGATTCGTAATTCGTCAAGAATATTAATCAGCGATCCGGTAAGATTTATCAAAGCAGAAGGGATGTTCCAGTTTTCAATCCTTCTTATTTCGACAAAATTGGAAATGGCCCTGATTTGCAGAAAGGGTACCTTTTCTGAAAGACATACATAGAAAAAAGCTGCACCATTCATGGTTTCTATTTCGGGGGAGTACTTATCGCGAAGGATATTGATTTGTTTCGGATCGGAGAAAAGCGTATTCAGTGTAATCCCCTTGACCGGGATTAACGATTCTACCTCATCAATTTCAAAATTCCCCAAACTATTCAGTGCTCCTTCGGAGAAAGGGTATTCATTTTCATCCATCAATTCTTCTTCGAACAGAGTGTAGATTTTATGTTTATGTTCCACACCCAGATCAGCAAACTGATCCTGAACAACATTAACGACAAAACCCTGTTCAAGAAAATGATCGAAACTACCTGCCAGACCTATATTTATTGAAAGATCGTAGTTGATCATATTCAATGCCCGTGTCAGCTGATAGCTGGTAAATACGCTTCCGTAACCGCCGAGAAGAATATCGAGTTGCATATCGCCGTATTTATAGCTGCGGTAGTGCGGTTCTATCTGATGCACAAATTCCAGTTTGCTAACAAAATCTGATACTTCACGGTTTGACGAGGCAACAACAAGTATTCTCAATATTCTTAAAATTAAAAAGGGTTATACTTTTTGTTTTTATCTTTGACGATGTCCTTGAACTAAAGTTAATTAATTTGCACAGAAAATTCGCTGATTTCCACGATCCAAAAATAAACAAAAATGAATTCAAAGGAATTTTTTCATAGTACGGAATATAATGAAGGTTTCGAAATGCCGGATAGTTTAAATCCGGATGTTACAACAAAACTGGAAAAATTATATAAAGATGTTCTGATTACTTTGGATCAGGATCCGAAGAGGGATGGTTTGGTCAAAACTCCCCGAAGAGTTGCCCAATCGATGCAATTCCTGCTTCATGGTTACCGGATCGATCCGGAAAAAATTCTGCAAAGTGCGCGTTTTAAAGAAGATTACAGACAAATGGTTCTGGTTAAGGATATTGAAATATACTCCCTCTGCGAACATCATATGCTTCCTTTTTTTGGAAAGGCACATGTAGCCTACATTCCAAACGGTTATATTACAGGATTAAGTAAGATAATCAGGGTTGTGGAGGCATTTTCGCGACGGCTCCAGGTTCAGGAACGGCTTACCGTGCAGATTCGTGATTGTATTCAGCAAACATTACAGCCTATGGGTGTAGCAGTTGTGATTGAGGCTAAACATTTATGCATGGTAATGCGCGGTGTACAAAATCAAAACTCAAGAGCCACAACAAGTGCATTTACAGGGGCATTTATGAATAATCCGAAAACACGGGAGGAATTTATTCACCTGGTCGGTGCTAAAATCTCATGATTATGATGAGCGGGTTGCTTACACTATATTCTTTTTAACACTCTATCGATCATAGCAAGCAATTCTTCAGGTTTAAGAGGTTTTGCCAGATAATCGGTAAATCCGGCATTCAGAATTTCAACTTTATCCTGCTGTCGGGCATATGCCGTTATTGCAATTACCGGAATATATATCCGCATAATTAATATTTCTTACATCACGGCA
>CAYUAV010000656.1:0-2582 GCA_964442665.1 uncultured Bacteroidales bacterium | reverse complement strand
ATATGCAGTAACTGCTCGGCGGAATTTACAATTCCGTCGTATCTAAAAGGTTGTTTCCGAACTACCATAAAAAGAAAGTAAATAAGTATCAATTCCGGAGGTATGATAATAAACCTATAGAACCGAACAAAGTGAGCACGACGAAGTCAATTATGGAGCAATAAGGTAATTGATGAAAAGATAAACTACCTGCCCGTCCGGTCAGGCGGGCATTCATAATAATCCGGTGGAAGAAGGTTTGGTGTTTTATCCTGAAGATTATTTCTATAGCAGTGCCAGAGACTATAGTGGGAATAAAGGAATTTTAGAAGGAGTGATCGTGGCAAAATAGAGTACCACACGATGCAATCGTGCGGTAGCGGGGGGAACCTGCCTAAAGGCATTCAGACAAGTTCGGAATGACTCCTGGATTTGGCTAAGGCTATACTACAATCCTTAAGAAGGGAAAAGAGGTTAATAATAGTGTTGTTTAAAAAAGAGTACGTGATCAATATTGGAGTTTTTGATTTGATCATTGAAATTTAATTGGATATTTGAATTTATCCTGCTCTCCAATCAACCTATCTCTGCAATCATCGTTCTGAGTTTCGACATCAGGTTATCACTTGCCGGCACCAGGGGCAAACGTACGGTTTTCTCGCACAATCCCATGATCTCAAGTGCCGCCTTTATACCCGTGGGACTCCCTTCTTCGAATAGGACAACGATATAATCGAGTAGCGAATAATGCAATTCATTGGCTTTTTTAAAGTCATGTTTTAGTGCGGCACGCACCATATCGGAAAATTGACGGGGATGCGAATTGGCTATCACCGAAATAACTCCCGACCCGCCCATCTGGATCATAGGAAGTGCGAGGGAATCATCGCCGCTGATCACATGAAAATGATCGGGCTTATTCTTTATGATCTGCATAATCTGGCCAAAGTTGCCCGAAGCTTCCTTTACACCGATAATATTCTTATGATTCGAAGCCAGCCATATTACAGTTTCGGCATTGATATTTGATGAAGTCCGGCTGGGTACATTGTACAGAATTACCGGAACGGGGCTCACCTTCGAGACCATTGAGAAATGCTCATACAGACCTTTTTGTGAAGGTTTGTTGTAATAGGGAGCAACCGACAAAATGGCCTCTATTCCGGAAAAATCAGTTTGTTTAATGGTTTCCTGCAGATGATACGTATCATTACTGCTCACACCCATAATTACAGGAACACGTTTGTCTGCTGTACGAATAATATGTTCAACGACTTCCTTCTTCTCTTCCTTCGACAGGGTAACCGACTCGCCTGTTGTACCTAAAGCCACAATATAATCGATACCTCCGTCGATAACATGATTTACCATCCTGTCGAGCGCTTCAAAATCGATCGATCTGTCGGAGCGAAATGGAGTAACCAGGGCTACTCCGGTACCGGTGAAAGGATCTGTCATAGGTCTATTTCTTTATTAAAGAGAGATAATGTACCAGCTGGTTAATTAAAAAGTTAAGCTGAATTTCGGTTTGCACTTTTTTATCAATGATTTTCTCAACTTCCCTGTTTTTACGGTTATTGTTTTTCCGGTCAATCTCCACCTCGTGCTGAATTCTGTTCATATTTTGTTTTTCCTTTTCAATATCTATCATCAGGTCCAGGTAATCCTGATTTTTATAAAACATGCCTGTTTTGAATTTTGCAGCGGAGCATGTCATGATGTACCGGATAGGAAAGGGATTATCCAGGCTCAGATCGAGCAGGATATCAAATGGCTTTTTAATGAAAGTATCTACCGAAGAGTTCTTAGGCTTATAATACCAGTTCAGCTGACTGCGGGTAAAAAAATCAAAGCCTTTACGGTACAGGTAATGATCGATGAGTTGTTTGCTGTCGACAAAACCAAGAACATCGATCGTATTTTTTTTCCCGGATATATTCTTCACCAATTCTTTTACAATCTCAAAACTTACCTGGTGTGTGGCATTGAACAGAATACCAATGGTTTTGGCTTCTTTTATATTACATGAAGCCATGCTTCGTGAGTGTTTTTTCAGATACTTACGAATGGCCCGCTTGCCAAAATATGATTTGGTATTCTCGATGAATTTCATGCTGCAAGTTTATGAAAAAAGCTTGGATTAACCATAAAACGATACTGACAGAACTATTTTAAAAATAGCCGGTTCAGCAACTGCCCATGTTAATAAAATCCAAAGACGACCATGAAAATGAAAAAAGAATTGAGGCGTTGAAATTGTTTATGAAGATGACTTTCTTATAAGGTTAAATACTTTACTTCCCGATCATTGACAGGAATTCATCTTCGGAAATGATGGTAATATTTAGCTGCTGTGCCTTTTCCAGCTTCGATGGTCCCATATTTTCACCGGCAACCAGGAAATCGGTTTTGGCAGAAATGGAACTTACATTTTTCCCGCCATTTTGTTCTATAAGTTCTTTAATTTCTTCGCGACTATATCTGCTGAAAACTCCTGAAATAATCAGTGATTTTCCGATGAGAGGCCCGTTACTACCGGCTTTTTGTTGCGCATTAAGCTGTAATCCGGCATTTTTCAGAGCTTCGATAAGTTTCCTGTTTTT
>CAYUAV010000655.1:0-2583 GCA_964442665.1 uncultured Bacteroidales bacterium | reverse complement strand
GTCGACGATAATGAAGATTTCAGCAGTATGGTTGTTAATGATGAAACACTTGAGGTCAGTTTTGCTTCAGTAACCGGTTTAACTGAAAATACCATTTACTATTGGCGTGTACAAGCTGTAAATGTTGACGGTTCCAGTGCATGGTCGGCAGTAAGAAGTTTCAGTACGGACCATGAAATCCCGGAGAATCCTGCGCTTATTTCACCTGCGAATCATAGTGAAGATCAAAGCACGACTGTTACTTTAAGCTGGGAAGAAGTTGAATTTGCTGAATCGTATATGCTTATTGTTGACGATGTGGAAGATTTTTCCTCCCCCCGGTTCGACGAAACAGGTATATCCGGGAATTCCTTTGCCTTAAGCTCACTTGAAAATCAGACTACCTATTACTGGAAAGTTAAAGCTGTTGGTTATTGCTCATCAGGCGACTGGTCGGAAGTATGGGAATTTGAAACTGAAGAAGTAACCTTACCATCGGCCCTGGCGGAGGCTACAATGAACTCATATATCTTAGAACAAAATTATCCCAACCCGTTTATGAAAACAACAACAATAGGCTTTATGATACCTGAAGAAGGCTCAGTGAACATTGAATTCATTGATATGCAGGGAAAAGTAATCCAGAGTATCACCGGTTACTACCCGGCAGGTTCCCATTCCATTACCCTAAACGGCGAATTTTTACCCGGAGTATACATTTACCGGATGAAAACCCATGATTTTATCGACTCGAAGTTATGTGTCGTGCGTTAGCTAATAAGCGCTATGGTTGAAGAAATGCTGCTCCACAAAAGGGGCAGCATTTTTTATACCCGATTCTGATACTAAATTTTGATTATTCCATGTTTTTCACCCTGATAACTTTTTCGCCATAGCACGGAATTCCATCAGCAGTTTTCCCTCTCACGACAATCTGATATTCCGATTCATTACCTGCTGTATAGAATTCAAGTTTTAACGGAGAACTATGCAATACGAGGCCGGGATTCCAATACAATACATTACTGAAACAGGGGATACTGCTTATTGTATCGCATTTTTCCAGTACTTCCGGAACTAAAAACTGACCGGCAGGCGAAAGTGTCTGGTAATCGAAAAATACCGTACCTGAAGTGAAATCGACAAGCTCCAGCTGAGGCTCTTTACTCACCACATTAATAATACCATTAATTTTATGTGTCCCTAAAAAATATTCCTGGTAAATAATATCGATTCGTTCAACGGATACAGGCAATAAATCAAGTATGGCTTTTATATCGAAAACCGGTACATTATCGAGCATAACCAGTGGATTTTCAAGCATCTGTCCGGTAACCGGATTTTTCATCTCCATATAAAAAGAATCTTTCCTGTGTTTGAGATATGTATAAGGCACGATCTCGGTAAAAACTTCCTCCATTGAAGACAGTTCGATGTAATCAGCCAGCACAACTGAGACGTCAGGATGAGAAAAAACAGGCTGGGGAACAAATTCAGCGGGTACATAAGTTTCATTATTAACACCAAATTGCTCTGCGATCTGCATGTTAATATAAAGTTCTTCATACAGGTTATGTTGACTGTTTGTAAATGACAGGGAGCAATATGAAGGAATATTTTTACTTATGAAATCACTATGTATGCGAATCTCAGCATCGTTGTGTTGCGTAAAGTTAATTCCGCTATATATTTTCCGGTATCCTGTAAGATCGTTCAGGGAAAAGATAAACGATCCGTCGCCGGTAGTTTCGCAAATATGCAATTGTGGTTCAGAGCCGAGTACCGAAAGATATACATCACAATTCCTGACGGGTTCATTGCTACCTGATTTGACAACTATCCCGCTAACACTGACATCCCGTATCTCGGGAAGTCCCTGAACAGGCAAATTTTCATTTTCCGCTAACAACTTTCTTAATGATTCATCATTTTTGCGTATTGTATTTTCATGAATAATTGCCATGGCTTCACATTCATTAATTCGTAAGCCGGATAAATCTCTATAATGATAAGAGCCCTTAAGAATTGCCGATACAACCAGGTCAGCACTTATTTTATTTTCACCCGAAAGTCCGGAAATGGTCAGCTCAACTTTTTCCCGTGTGGAATATATGTCTTTATCTGTTTCCAGCTCAAGAGGTATTACTGCATTATCCGGTTTGATGATCGCGATAAATGAAAGCAGATCGCCATATCTGTTTTTTAAACTTATATAATTCATACCGGTATTAATCCGGTTGGCTGGAACACTGATATATGCCGAATTTTCATTCATGGAAATGGATCCGGACCATATTTCCCTCAAATACGGGTCTTTAATAGTAAGCATGCATTCATCAGTTTCCTTCATGCTCATGCCTGTAAGATCAATATCCAGATACGCGTTATTCCAGGCAGTTTCTATACTCCACCCGGAATTGCCGATATCCCTTACAGGAACTACAAGTGAATCGTCAGGATTAAAAAAGAGCTTTACAGAGTATTCATTGCCTGATTCCGGAGTAAAATCAAATATTCCCAGATTTGGGTTCAGAATAGTTACAGGCAACACATTCTGATCAACCTGCGAAATTATATCCGCCCTGATTATCGATTTCGTTGCAT
>CAYUAV010000654.1:0-2590 GCA_964442665.1 uncultured Bacteroidales bacterium | reverse complement strand
GGACTTGAAAAATGGGCAGAAGAAAAAGCTGGGAAGATATGGAATGACTATATGACAAAGAAATTTGAATCATAATAAAACTCAATACTGCGCACAATAATTAGGTCTTCATGTGGCATGCAATGCCAAGCATGAAGACCCGGTTGAACAAAATCCTCACGGGCCAAATTGAATGCTATGGACTTATCGACATGTTTTTTTGATTAGTAACAGGAAATACGATCTGAATTTAAGCCTGAGCGGTTATTTTTATTTTTTGAATAGTTGAATTTGAACTTCATCATAACTTTACATTCATGAATATTGGTGCATTTTATTCTATTTCTTTCATGTTTTGGCATATGCTCTTCTGTTCCAGTATTTTGAGGAAAGTATAATTGATATTATGTATTCATTTTAATGTATTAAATAATTAATATGGATTAAACCTGGCGACCTGATTTTGGGGATTTCCTTTATGTTTATCATACGCCCTTTTTTACAGAAAGGGCATTGATGAATATCAAACCCTGTAAGCCTTAACAGCTTATCCCGTACAGGTTCTTTTATTTTTATTTCAATTTTACCGGCATTATCTTTTACCATGGCCTTATATTTACTGGAGTAAATACCATAATACCGTATTCTTACAAAGCGGTGCGGCAATATATGCTGGAGAAAACGCCTGAGAAACTCTATGCCATTCAACCTGATTGGTTTTTGTCTGGCATTTTGCCTGTAATCTTTCATTAAAAATGTAACCAGGTTGCCCTCTATTTTTAATATTCGGTTGTTGCTAATGGCAACCCGGTGCGTATATTGCGCCAGGTACTTTATCACATGCCGGGGCTTATCAAACGAAGGTTTGCAATAAACTACCCAAGGTTTGTTCCATGCACTATCTATTATATTTTGATAAGCTGGTAATAATGAATTTTTTGAAAGGCATTTTTTAACCCCTTGCATAAACTGCTTTCGGAAATCAATGCTTAACAGCTTAACCGGGTAAAGGTATTTGCCATTTTTACCAATACTTTTAATTTTTCCGGCAAATGATAAACCAACTGATGGCACAATACAATGAACATGGGGGTGCAAGGAAAGGTTTTGCCCCCAGGTATGCAACAGGCATATTGCGCCTCCTTGTACCCCGTATTTACAATACCCCAATGTTTGCAATGTACTCCATACACACGAAAACAAATGATCATAAAACCATTTACTATCGAGTAAACATATCGAATTCAATTCATCGGGAAAGGTAAATACTATATGGTAATGTTTTACATTGAATAAGCGTGACATACAATCCTCAACCCAAAGTGATTGCCTGGAACCCTGGCATTTGGGACAATGCCTGTTGCGACAGCTATTATAGCTGATGCGTTCTTTTCCGCAACAATCACACTTTTGTTTATGCCCTCCAAGCATTGCTGTACGGCATTGCAGCAAAGCGCTAAGGGTTCGTAACTGAAAAGGGTTGGGATTGTATGCTTGTATAAATTCTTTGCCAAAAAGCCGGATAATATCTGCCAGCTCTATTTTTTGGCTTTGCATAATTGATCTTTATACAAGGTGTCTAACGGGCTATGGGCTTGTACAACGTTACACCCGGCAACATGCAGATATATCATGGTGGTAGTGATCTCTGCATGTCCCAACAGGTCTTTTAAAGTAACAATATTAATCCCCTCTTCTAATAAATGGGTGGCATAACTATGCCGGAGCGAATGCAAATTAACCTGTTTTGTAATGCTTGTTTTTTTCAGCGCCTCACGCATGATCCAGCTAAGGCCTTTAACACTATACCGGCCATCTGGTTCTTTGCCATTAAACAACCATACATGCGGTTGTTGCGATTCAATATATTTTATTAGTCCTTTGGTCATATATGCAGAGAGGGGGACTATACGGTCTTTTTTATATTTGCTTTGACGGATATGAATAGTTTTCCGTTCAAAATCAATATCCGAAAGCTTAAGGTTTATAAGTTCCTGCCCGCGTAATCCTGCTGAATAAATAAGCGTGAGTACAATACGATGTTTTAATAAAGTGGGCGCTTTAAATAATTCTTTAAGCTCTCGGCGGTTTAAAATTACAGGCAACCTTGTGTCTTGCTTGATCGATGGCAAAGAAATGGCCCGTTTGTTTTGGCCAATATGCCGGTAATAATAACGCAAACCATATACCATATGTTTAAAATTGCTCCGTGAAGGTGATTTTGATGAAAGCGCCAATGATGTCAGGTATTCATTGAGTTCATCGTCGCTTATATGCTCGGGAAGTTTGCCAAAATGCAGGCTTATGGCCGCTATCCTGCGAATATAATTGTTTAACGTACTTTTGCTTTGTCCTCGTAGTACTGTCTGTTGTTGAAGGGTTATGAATACTTTTTCGAAGCCTTCGATACTTTCAATAGCCCTTTCTAAAATTGTTGGTTCTGTTTTTTTTCATGATGATTAATTTTAATTAATATTACATTTGCTAATATATTTTATTTATTAATTATTTACACTAAATTTGAACAGGTTGTCCCGTCTCAGGCGGGATTTAGTTCAACATCGTGTAAAAACAAGGCGGGGCGCAGTATCTGTATGACAAGTAAACAAAA
>CAYUAV010000653.1:0-2593 GCA_964442665.1 uncultured Bacteroidales bacterium | reverse complement strand
ATCATGGTATTAATTATTTCGATGTGGCCCCAACCTATGGCAATGCGGAAATTGTTCTGGGCCCTGCCCTCGAACCCTACCGAAAAAATGTATTTCTTGCCTGTAAAACGACAAAGCGGACAGCCGAAGAAGCCCAAAAAGAACTTGATCAGTCGCTGGAACGACTCAGAACCGATCACTTGGATCTCTACCAGTTGCATTCAGTAACTACCCCTGAGGAAGTTAAAACCATATTCGGTCCGGGTGGGGCCATGGAAACTTTTATCAAAGCACGGGAGGCTGGAAAAATACGTTATATAGGTTTCTCGGCGCATTCAGTCGAGGCCGCTATGGCGCTGCTCGATGGATTCAGGTTCGATTCCATTCTTTTCCCGGTAAATTACGCCTGCTGGTATGCAGGTAACTTTGGTCCGCAGGTACTCGAAAAAGCACAAAAACAGGGAGCTGCGATACTTGCCCTCAAATCAATGGCCCGTCGTCCCTGGCCTGAGGGAGCTGATAAAATACCCAAATGCTGGTACAAACCGGTTACTACACCCGAAGATGCTCTGAAAGCTCTCAGGTTCACGCTTTCACATCCGGTTACAGCTGCCATACCGCCGGGAAATGAAGAACTGTTCTTTATGGCACTTAATCTGATCGATAAATTCGAACCCCTTACTGAAGCAGAGATTATACAAATGAAGAAACTGGGAAGCGAAGAAAGCCCTCTTTTTAGTTATCCGGTGAAATCCTGAACTACCGGTTTTTCTCTCCCAAAGGATTATCGATAAACTGCCGTACTTTTTTTTCGAGTTCAATATCGTCAATAGGTTTAGCAATATAATCGTCAAACCCCATTTCAAGGGCTATTTCCTTATCACCTGACAACGCATAGGCAGTTTGTGCAATAGCAGGGACATCAGGTAGTATGGCTTTAATTTTTTTCAGAGCTTCAAATCCGTTAAAATCCGGGAGTTTAATATCCATCAGGATTAATTGAATATCACTGTTTTTCTGTGATATTTCAACAGCTTCTTTACCCGATTTGGCATGCAAGATTTCAACATTCAGCTCGAGCAATACTTCCTCAATATACAGGTAGTTATAATCTTCATCTTCGACAACCAATATTTTTGGTTTGCCTGCCAATGCCGGTTTTTCCTTATCAGAAATATTAGTATTCCCCTTAATATCAGCGGACTTAATTGGCAAAGTAAACACAAAAGTAGATCCCTTTTCAGTTGAAGATTTTACACGGATTGTGCCACCTAACTTCTCGACATAAGCTTTTGATATCGAAAGTCCGAGTCCTGTTCCTCCATATATTTTGTTGTTTCTGTTCCGAATCTGTATAAACCTGTTAAAAATGGTTTGTTGTAAGTTTTTTGGAATACCGATACCGGTATCCTCTACGTAGAATTCAAGCTGATTCGGTTTTATCAGATATCCGAATTTGACATAGCCCTCATGGGTAAATTTTAATGCATTGCTTAACAGGTTATCCAGGACTTGCCGAAGTTTGGTCTGATCCGTATCAATTTCCGACTGATCATCGCGTAATGCCTTCTTCAGATAAAGGTTTATATTGTTTTTTGCTGCAATAGGCTTATAAAAGGAAAATAAACGGAACAACAGATCGTTAATATTGGTTTTTGAGATATGAACCTCAATTTGTCCGGTTTCGATTTTAGAAATATCTATAATATCATTGATCAGATTCAGTAACTGATGACACATTTCGTTGATGATCTCCGTGTATTGTTTTTTCCTGTCATCACTGAGATTCGGTTTATTAAGCATTTTGGAGAATCCTATAATACCATTCATGGGTGTTCGTATTTCGTGGCTCATATTGGCCAGAAAAGCCGATTTTAACTGATCACTCTCTTCAGCTCTGACTTTTGCTCTTTCAAGCTCCCTATTCATTTCCTTAAGTTGCCGGAGACTTTCCTTAAGCTTAATATTTAATGACTGATAACGCTCATTTTGCTCTTCAAGTTTTTTTTCAATTTCCTTATATTGCGTAATATCCTGGTTGGCCCCATAGGTCTTGATCGTCCGTCCCTGTTTGTCTTTAACTATGAAATAGTGAACTGAGATATATCCTACTGAACCATCGGCGTATATGATCCTGTGCTCCAGTTGCCGGTTGAATTTCGGATCGTTCGTGGTAAAAGCCTTTTTCATTTCATCGGCTACCAAACCCATATCTTCGGGATGCAGGAAAGTTTTTGCATACTTTTCGGGGGTCATGGTATACCCGCCGACCTTATCGGCCGTGGTTTTGAAGATAGAATAAAAATGATCGTTGAAGTGGAACAAATCAGATTCAACATCATATTCCCAGTAACCCAAACGTGCAATTTTCTGGGCATTGGATAGCTGTGCCTCGCTGGTACGAAGATCTTCTTCAGCTTTTATCCGTTCTGTCATATCCTGGCCTATCGCCAGAATCCCTATCGGATTTCCGTCACGATCCGAAAGCGATTTTCCATACCATTCAATTATTAACTCTGTACCGTCTTTTGTAACAATAGCATTAATATTACCTTTTGTCGGTGTACCCGACAGTGTTTCCTGAAAGAGATTTATAATCTGCCTGTTTTCCTTT
>CAYUAV010000652.1:0-2595 GCA_964442665.1 uncultured Bacteroidales bacterium | reverse complement strand
CACTCATATCTTCCGATAATAGAATGGTGCAGGACAACTTCCCCCCCGCTGAGCGAAGCAGACTGTAAACCGCTCGGCGTAATTTATTCACTTCGTTCATGAGCTCATCACGCATAATGCGTGATTCGGTTGTCATTACGTCGTAAATAAAAGGTAGCCTGGCTGCCGTCAGGCAGGTTTTTAACTACCGGATATAAAAAGATTAAGTCTGGAGAACCGAGTTTACAAGCTCAACGAAGTTAAATGCCGGACTTTTTTGATTACTTTATTTTCTTAAGCTTTCTAACCTTTGAAACTCTGCGGCTACCATGAATAATACCAAGAACAACAATTTCAGAGGCTTTTATTTTGTAAATGATGTTCCAACTCATACACACCGCTTTGCGGTAAATTTTGGTTTTAGTCGGAATTTCTTCGCATTCCCGAAATGCCAAAGGGTTTTGCTCAATACGGTCTATGGTCTCAAATATCTTATCACCGACACGGATAGCGTTTAAAGGCTGGTGTTTGATGTAGGCAATGTAGCCTGTAATATCGTCAATGTTATGAAGGGCGTTTTCAGTTACTCTTAACGAATAAGTTTTTGGAGCTTTTTCTTTTGTGTTGCCCATCGTTGTTTGGCTTCTGTTATACTTACAGTTGGAGAATCTTCGGCATACTCGACCCACTTTTTAAAATCTTCTTCGCTTATTGCTTCACCAGGTAAAGCATACGAATTTAAATCGGGTTCTTTTACAATCCGAATCAGGCGCTTATGCTCCAACTCCTGTATAGCTTTTAGAGAGTTGTTCCCTATAAGTTCTATTGTTAGTGTTTGCATAAATCAGTTTTTACATTGAATATGATTACCATATTTTTGCTTATGTGATCCAATTATTTTATATCCGGTGATTAATATATATTACAAAAGTATAGTGCTTTTGAATATTTAATACAAATATAATGAATTAAGTTCGTCCCCTATTAAACGAAGTATTTTTGAAACAATTTATTCGCTTAAAGCCCCATGCTGAGCAAAGTTTGCACTAAGACGCTCGGCATAAAAAAACATAAAGCCCCAGCTGAGCGAAATATGCAGTAATAGCTCTCAGCTTATTTACGGGGTCACTGGAGTGGATATTATGATCGTAAATATCATTATTATTATTACCTTGACTATATTAATAAATAAAAAATATTATGAAATACAGAATAACCATATGCTTCTTATTATTAATTTGTTGCACACAAAACAGGATCATTGATAAACATATTGAATATTTTTCATCAAAATTTAAATTATTTCCTAAAAATGGATGGAAAGTAACGTTTAATAATTCTAATAAAGGAATATATAAAATAGGATTAAATATTAATAAAGAACATCCTGAGGATACAGTTTATCAAATAATTTATGAATATGACAAAAAGACGGGAAACTTTAATGTCATAAAAAATAGTTTAATGTACAGAAAAGGACAATATTTCTATTTACTCGAATATAGAGAAAAACCATTATATCTTATTAAATCTTTTGATCCGAGTTTTGTACATAAAGATTTCATTTATGGAAAATATTATTATGAATATTTAATGAATAGTGTAAATGAAAATCAAAAAAGATATTTCGAACGACATAAAGATTCTTTGATTAAGATTCCTGGAAATAATCTTATTGATTTACCTGAAGAATAATTCCTCTAACATGGCACAGGCGTCTCCCCCGCTGAGCGAAGAGTGATCTTCAATAACGTGCAGTGCTCGGCGAAGATTACATCTTCGTCGTTTTTAAAAAGTAGTTTTTAACTACATCGAATACAAAAGTTATTTGTAACTAATAAAATGAAATACAGGTAAAATTTTTTTTATCTTGCAAAACAGGATACGATGAATCAGCAAAATGTCGACCGGTTACCAGATAAAAGACCAGGAAGGATTATATTATTTGACATTTCAGGTTGTTGATTGGATTGATATTTTTACTCGTCAGGTTTACCGCGATATTGTTATTGACAGTTTTCGGTATGCGATTGAGTATAAATATTTTCAACTATTTGCTTATGTAGTCATGTCAAATCATATACATTTGATAGCACATAGTGGTAAAGGTGTGTTAAGCAATACAGTACGCGATATTAAAAAATATACCAGTAAACGTATAATTGAAACTATTCAAACAATACCTGAAAGCAGGAGAGAATGGATGTTAAACCAGTTCCAATTTAAGGCAAAACAGCATTCAAGAAACGAGAACTATCAGGTTTGGACTCACGAGAATCATGCAATTTATCTTTATAGTCCTGAATTTATTGCTGAGAAGTTAGAATATTTACATCAGAATCCGGTCCGTGCAGGTATAGTAGTTAATCCTGAAGATTATTTATATTCAAGTGCCGGAAATTATGCAGAAATGGAAAATATACTGGAAATAGAACTCTTAAGTTTACCTGCAATAACGATTAAATGATTTTTATAACCAGTTTTCACATGAGTCAAAGACTAATCTTTATTTTAAACGAAGTTGTAAACTTCGCTTAGCGTAAAGAATCTGCCTGACTGAAGTCATTCCATGCAGGCTCGTTTCAGCATCCGATTTATTTCAGCCGATTCCGGATC
>CAYUAV010000651.1:0-2601 GCA_964442665.1 uncultured Bacteroidales bacterium | reverse complement strand
TCGTTTCATCCTTCGGGGAAACCTCCGGCCGGAATTTTACAAGCTCAGGAATGTTAAAATACAGGTTTTCCGAAGATGTCATTAACCCGTGCAGGATCATTTCAAAATCATCCAGATATTTAATGGTTTTAATGCCCGAAATTACTTGGGCCTCATCGGGAGTTAATTTATGCCCCTCCCAGATTTCAAGTTTCTTGCTGCCTTTTATAATAAAAAGTATCTCTTTCATTTCATTGGCAGGGGCATCGGGAGCCAGTAAGAGTATCGATTTTTCCTGTTCGATGCCGGTGAAATAAAAAAAATCGGAATTTTGCCGGTAAGGATAGTACTGGTCTCCGTTGCGGGGCATTTGAAAACTGGCAAACAGAAGCGCTACCGAGCCGGGTTTTAGTTTTTCAGCAAGATGTTTCCTGTTATCATTAAAAAAACTGTTTTCAATAGGCGGGTATCTCATTTTCCGGATATTTTAACAAAGGTAGGATTTGATTCCAAAAAATCCGAAAGCTACCGGTCATTAAAGTATTCAAACAAATAAAATAGTATGGGTGTTATGTAACATGTCAGTCAATTCCTGATAAATGTTCTGATAATTATACGTTTTTTCACGTATTTTTATGATTAAGCTTTAAAGATCATTTACTTTGCCGAATAAGCCATTCAGGCTATTTAAGGACTTATTCGAATAAACAAACAAATTTTCTGGCAATGAGCACCTTACTTGGTTCATCAGTTGGTAAAAAATTAATCATGTCCCTGGCCGGACTGTTTCTGATTCTTTATCTGGTAATACATCTGGGAATCAACATCCTGGTTTTACTGGATTCGCATGAACCCTTTAATAAAGCAGCCCATTTCATGGGAACAAACCTGGTGATCAGGATTATGGAAATTGTACTTTTTGGCGGTTTTCTTCTTCACATGATTTATGGAGCGATTGTATCATTGCAGAACATGATCGCCCGACCGGTAAATTATAACAAAAGCAATAATTCACAGACCTCATTTTTTTCGAAATATATGTTTCATACGGCTGTTATTCTTACTATTTTCCTCGTATTACACCTTATTGATTTTTATATAAAATCGAAAATTCTGGGCGAAGTGAATGATGTTGTTTATGACGGAAAAAGTTATCACGATCTGGCTTCACTGGTTATTGCTCGTTTCAAAATGGGTTGGGTTGTAATTGTATATATTGTGGCTTTGTTTGGGCTGGGATTCCACCTGCACCATGGCTTTCAGTCTGCCTTTCAGACACTCGGGCTGAACCATCCTGTCTATACTCCTGTTATTAAGAGTGTCGGGCTGATTTACACGATTGTTATTACACTGGGATTTATGAGCATTCCGGTATTAGTGTATTATTTTAAGTAGATTTTGTATGGCGATCCTTGATTCGAAAATACCTGAGGGGCCTCTGGAGCGTAAGTGGACTAATTATAAATCCGCCCAACACCTGGTAAGTCCCGCTAATAAGCGCAAGCTTGATATCATTGTTATTGGTACCGGTTTAGCCGGAGCTTCGGCTTCGGCCAGCCTGGGAGAACTCGGTTTTCATGTGAAGACATTCTGTTATCAGGATAGTCCGAGAAGGTCCCACAGCATTGCAGCCCAGGGGGGAATTAATGCGGCAAAGAATTACCAGAACGATGGCGACAGCATTTACCGGCTGTTCTATGATACCATTAAAGGAGGAGACTATCGTTCGCGCGAAGCGAATGTGTACAGGCTGGCCGAGGTAAGTAACCTGATCATTGACCAGTGTGTTGCTCAGGGTATACCTTTTGCCCGTGAATATGGCGGTTTGCTCGATAACCGTTCATTCGGAGGAGCCCAGGTTTCCCGGACATTTTATGCCCGGGGTCAGACCGGTCAGCAGTTACTGCTCGGGGCATATGGTGCTCTGATGCGCCAGGTAAAGAAAGGTTCGGTTTCGATATATCCCCGTCGCGAAATGCTTAACCTGGTAATTATCGATGGTAAAGCACGGGGTGTTATTACCCGAAATCTTATTACCGGGAAAATGGAACGATATTTTGCTCATGCGGTTGTGATTGCATCGGGAGGTTACGGAAATGCTTTCTTTCTTTCGACAAACGCCATGGGATCCAATGGCAGCGCTATCTGGCAGGCATATAAAAAAGGAGCATTCTTTGCTAATCCTGCATTTGTTCAGATTCATCCTACCTGTATTCCCGTACACGGAAATTACCAGTCGAAACTTACCCTGATGAGTGAAAGCCTGCGAAACGACGGGCGGATATGGGTTCCAAAAAAGAAAGAAGATGCTGAAGCTATCAGGAATGGTATGCTTAAACCAACTGAAATAACTGAAGAAGATCGTGATTATTACCTTGAACGAAAATATCCCGCTTTTGGAAACCTGGTGCCGCGTGACGTCGCCTCAAGAGCTGCGAAGGAACGTTGTGATGCAGGTTTTGGAGTTGGTTCGGGACTGGCTGTTTATCTTGATTTTGTTGATGCTATTGAACGTCTTGGAAAACAAGTGGTTAATGAAAAATATGGTAATCTGTTCCAGATGTACGAAAAAATTGTTGATGAAAATCCTTATAAAACGCCAATGATGATTTACCCTGCCAT
>CAYUAV010000650.1:0-2602 GCA_964442665.1 uncultured Bacteroidales bacterium | reverse complement strand
TAATAAATTCGTATAGTATAATCACAGGTATAATCTGTTTAACCTGTTTATCGTTTTTATTCTTCGAATCGGCATTCGGTATTTGTCTGGGATGTTTATTCTATGGATGGTTTTATAAAGGAAAAGCGCAATATTGTCCGGGTGAAATTTGTGATATAAAAACAAAAAAGGATGTTCAGAAAATATCGTGGTTACAGATAGGTATCGTTTTTGGTTTTATAGCCTGTATTTTTTTGACAGTCCACTTCTTTAATGTTAGTTTTAACGAAAAACCGAATGATCTTTGGGCAATATTAAATTCAGCGTTACATGAATAATTATCATCTTCTTCTGAAAAAAATAATGTATTTATGAAGGCCATAGTATTCGACCGGTACGGACCTCCTGATGTTCTTCATATCAGGGAGATCGAAAAACCTGTTCCCGGAGATGATGAAGTACTGATAAAAGTGCATGCGGCATCCGTAAATTCGTGGGATTATGATCTTGTTATGGGCAGGCCCTTTGTGAACCGCCTTATTTTCGGACTATTGAAACCGAAAAGAGTTAATATACCCGGTTGTGACATAGCGGGGCATATCGAAGCATCAGGTGAAAATGTGAAGAAGTTTATGCCGGGCGATGAGGTGTTCGGCGACTTAAATGCGCATGGATGGGGCGGTTTTGCCGAATATGTATGTGCCCCTGAAAAAGCATTAACACTGAAACCCGCCGGCATGACCTTCGAACAGGCAGCAGCAATACCACAGGCCGGAGTTATGGCCTTGCAGGGAATTCGTGATTATAAACAAATACAACCCGGGCAAAAAGTACTTATGAATGGTGCCGGAGGAGGTGTAGGCACATTTGCGATACAATTGGCCAAATCCTTCGGCGCGGAGGTAACTGCTGTTGACAGCAGGGAAAAATTTGAGATGCTGCGTTCACTGGGTGCCGACCATGTTATAGATTATACCAAAGAAGATTTCACCCGGACAGGGCACCGTTACGACCTGATTCTTGATGTTGCAGCCAGACATTCGGTTTTCGATCATAAGCGTGCACTAAACCCAAATGGAGTTTATGCTATGGTTGGAGGTTCATCGGCTGCGATTATACAGACCATGCTTCTGGGACCAATAGTTTCATTGCTTGGTAACAAAAAAGTAGGCATCCTGATACACAAACCCAATAAGGATCTGGCATACTTTACTGAGCTTTTTAGTAAAGGGAAAGTAGTGCCGGTTATTGATAAATGTTACTCCCTGGGTGAAGTTCCTGAAGCGCTCCGGCATATTGGTGAAGGACATGTCAAGGGTAAGATCATTATCATCCTGTGAAAATGAAATTCCGGTTTGTATCCCATAATATTTAATGGCAAAGAAAACACCTCTTTTCCGACAATTTTGGTCATCATAATTTGAGAAGAGTCGAAGTTCTCAGGATTTCTTTACACGAATAAAAGCAATTTTTGTATCCCTGCTTTGCAACATATATAAAATCATTGTAATATATTTAAGTCATGAAAACACTTCAACTATTTGCTTTTATAATTACGGGTCTGACACTTTGCCATATATCAAACGGCCAGCCGGTGACACCCCAGGAGCAGGATGAAAAATACTTTTTCCAGGTAGCCAATGTTTACTTCGAGGTTGATTCCTCATTCGGAGCACGGATCAGTTCCTTTACGATCGATGATGAAGAAATGCTCCATGGGAGCGCTTATGCAGGCGATTACCTGTGGGGCTCCACCCTGTGGCAGAGTCCGCAGAGCGAATGGAACTGGCCTCCTTCAACCGAGCTCGACCAGGAACCCTATTCCGGCGGTATAGTGGGCAACCAGGTTATCCTGCGCAGTGAGGTGGATGAAACATACAGTCACCTGGTATTCAAAAAGACCTTCAGCGCTAATGCATCCGATACTTCCGTGACAATGGTGTATACGATGATCAACAAGGGAGCCGGTGAACATTCCTACTCGGCCTGGGAGGTTTCCAGGGTGCCTGCCGGGGGTATCAGTTTCTTTCCAATGGGCGATGGAGATGTGGAAGGACCTTTTGCCGGGCAGACGGAGCTGATCGGTGGTGTGGTATGGTATGAGGTTGACGGTTCTGATCCTTCGAACCAGAAATTTTTCTGCGACGGTGCCGAAGGATGGTCGGCCCATGTAAACGACGACCTGAATATATTTGTGAAAAAGTGGGACGATGTTCCCGCCTCGGCCAATGCCCCGGGCGAAAAAGAAGTTGAGCTATATCTCAGCGCGCCCACGGGTTATATCGAACTTGAAAACCAGAGTGCCTATACAGGTATTGCAGTAGACGATTCCGTCGACTGGACCATGACCTGGTACCTGCGCCATTTGCCTGCCGGTATTGATGCCCAGACCGGCAATGACGCCCTTGTGGAATATGCCAGACGTATTGCAGGTCTCGGACCATCCGGTGTAACAGAGAACGAGGTAGTAACCGGAACGGAACTATACCCCAACCCTGCCCGCGACTATGTTTATATACATGGCTTGCCGGCCGGAAATGCCACACTGATTATTACCGATGTAACAGGACGGGTACTGTACCGAACTACAATCGATAACCACGAAAAGGTTAATCTAACCGGT
>CAYUAV010000649.1:0-2605 GCA_964442665.1 uncultured Bacteroidales bacterium | reverse complement strand
TGTTCTTTCATTATATTGCTTATCCGGTTCTGATAGCACCTGTCCGAACAATGCCTGCACTGGTAGTCAAAACCTTTCAGTGCAGCCTTGCAAGAAGTGGTAAAATCATGCAGACAATAGGGCATTAATGCGATCTTCCTGTCGGCACCGGCAAATTCCTGCACATATAAACGGTTAGTCAGTTCTATTTCCAGCATATACAGATGATACTGTTCACGGGTGGTACCCAGCCGGCGATCCCATAATTTTTTCATGTATAATTGTTTCAGATATGTATCGACCGATTGAGTATACCGGTTTAAAGCATTGCGGGTCAAATGAAGACATATACTAACCGGCAAGTCACTCAAAGGTTTTGATTGCAACTTTCTCAGGAAGGTTTTTCTGGAAGAGTTCCTCACCAGGGTATCCAGCCAAAATTTGACCGAGGGTTCAATTTCCAGAACACGGTCGGCCACATCTTTCACTGCGCGGTAATACGTTGTAGTAGAGTTGGATTCGCCGAACAGCGAATATGTTCTTCCTTGAATGGGACCGTATGAAAGAGAATCTTTTTTCAATAGACTTGTTACCATATGGACATGAAAGTGCACAAAGTACAAAATTTTTTATTGAATATTTACGGGGCGCATCCCTGAATACAGTATATTCCCGGCTAATTTTTAGTTTTTTTATTTTTACACTATAAATAACGAACAGTAAGTCTCATTATATGGTAAAGAACATAAAATTTCAGTTCCCGGCTGCTATTGATGATCTGGCAGGCAACCTCTCGCTGTCAGAGCTGAATACGTTACTCATGGAAGTGTTCAGGCAAAGAAGCAGGAAACTCGAACCTGCGGTGTTGCTGGACAACTACCGGCGGAACAGGTTCGTGAAACCCTCTTCGCTCGATCCGGTGAAACTATATAAGATCAGGCTGGAAATTATTGAAATGGCACTTTCGCGGAATTTCATTCCGCTTGAACTCTCACCGCTGGCCCCGTTTGGTGCCTGTTCGGCCATAGCTCCGGTCGACCAGAACAATATTGTGTCCGCTCTGCGTGGCACTGAAGTTATGTCGGACCCGACCAATGTGCTTGCTTTTGAAGCCGGTTTACGAAGAAAAAGATATTCGGGTGAAGAAGTGAATTTATGCAGTGTGCATCGTGCTGTAAGAGCCCAATCGTTCGATAATCCTGATTTTTCAGCACATTTTGAGGTTTTTTGTATGGTATCGGCAGGGAAGGACAGGGGTAATTTTTCCTTCGAAAAGGAAATGCTGGCCAGGCACATTCGCTTTTACCTGGAATTCTTAAAGAGAACGGATGCTTCCATGAATCTGTCGGTACTGATAATACCCGTAGTTAGCGAAGAAACGGACAACCAGTTGTCAGAATCCATAATTAATCATGTTAAAGATTCCATTGCCGGTTTTCCGGTATCGTTGAGTAAAGCGGAGGGTCATTCCAGTTACTATAAAATGTTTCGGTTTAACATTCTCCTGAAAAAAAAATGTGAAGAGCATTTAATAGTCGACGGTGGTTTTACTGACTGGTCGCAACAATTACTGAATAATAAAAAGGAAAGGCTTATGACCAGCGGATTGGGAATGGAGTATTTGTTAAGGATTATGAATCACTAAAATAATAATATAACTCCGGTCAGATGAAAATATTTGTAACAGGAGGTACCGGTTTTATCGGTTCCTATGTAGTAAAAGCATTGAGCGATGAGGGACACCAGGCTATAGTACTGGCCCGCAATCCGGATAAAGTTCCGGCTTTAAAAACACTGCCCGGTGTAAGCATAGTACAGGGAGAAATTAATGATGCACACGCAATATCTGCTTACATCAAAGGATCGCATGCCCTGATACATATGGTTCTGCACTGGGGTAATTCAGCGGTAGATATGCTGTTGAACGATACACATTCATCGGTTCAACTTTTTGAAATTGCTGCAAAGGCGAAAGTAAAGGAGATTATCTACACATCGTCAACAGCTGTGAATGACTGGGTATATATGGATGAGAGCTCCCGTGAGGACGGTGAGAAGAATACAGTTTATACCGATACGAAACAGCGACCTGTAACTTTCTATGGTGCTACCAAAGGAGCTACCGAACTTTACCTGGCCGCCATAGCTTATAGTCACAAGCTTAAGTATACTATTATCCGGCCGGGCTATACATTTGGTAACCCGGTTATATCGGGTGCCAGCACACAATCCGATATCCGTTTTGCCGATATTGTCCAAAAAGCCTTTCGGGGAGAGGATATCGAACTTATAAAGAACGACGGAACGCAGTTCATCTGGGCCGGTGACCTGGCAAAGATTTATCTGGCTGTTCTGAATTCCACAAAGAGCGGGAAAATGTACTTCGGATTGGGCAATGCATTCATAACTTGGGAAGCCATAGCCCATGAGGTTGTTTCAATAACACATTCGAAAAGTAAAATTATGATTAAAGACCTGGGATGGCCTGATAAACCCGCTTTATTTGATGTTTCGGAAATAAAAAAAGATTTTGGCTTTTCTTTCAACTCCCGGGAACGGGTTATTAATCATATAAATTACTATCTTTCAGTATACAATTAACCGGATCATGGAAAAAAGCGATTTG
>CAYUAV010000648.1:0-2606 GCA_964442665.1 uncultured Bacteroidales bacterium | reverse complement strand
CATATTTATTTGCATGACATAATAATCATTAAAAAATTTAAACAGGTTCTTAGTAGATATATTTTCAATATTCATCACTCTTTTGAAAGTAAATAATTTCAAGCTGTTGGTTTGCAATTTGAAGTTCGTGGCTTTGGATTTGAAAGAACTTACGTTTCAGCCTATGAAGACAAATGTTTCCCACTGTTGTATTTGTTCCTAAATATTTGCACAGAAATCCCATTACGCATTGAGAGATAAAAGTTTCATAAAACCCAGCTAAAGTATCGTATTATTATCGCTCCTCTTTACTTGACATCATCTGAGAAATACTATTCAAACCTTATTACATTTCATGTAAGGATAAACCCTGAAAAATGGGGTTTATCTATACACGATATGTAAGGATTGTTATTGATAGAGTTTCAGGAGTGAAATGCCTTACAAAATCCGAGTATAAAGTTAAAAATTAACTTACCAACCGGTATTCCTGTACTAAAAGGTTGGCAGATATATAAAATTCCCGAGTAAACCGACGGATCATTTCCAGAGTCAGAGGCCGCTTTCGGGAGAGCACTTTTGACACATTGGTTTTATCTCCCAGGATTCCAACCAGATCAGATTGACGAAGATCTCGTTGTTCCATAATAAAATGAATAATATCGATAGGATCTGACTGCTCGATATCAAAGTTCTTTGATTCATATTCATCAACCAGAATACTAAGCAGTTCCAGCTCATCATATTCGGTTGTCCCTTCTTCAGCATGAAAAATTTCCCGAATTCTTGCAAGAGCTTTCTTGTAAGAACTTTCATCTTTGATAATTCCCCAATTTCTTTTCATCGTTTATAATTTTACTTTACAATTCCCTCTATAATCTTTATTTACAATAGCATCACTCATCCCAAACTCTGTTCGCATCAATTTTATTATAATCGCTGTGTGTCCCAACCCAGCATATATATAGTATTCCCATACTGAAGCGGGCCTCGACAATTAACCGGTAATCATTCCCCTTTATATTGAAAACAATCCTGGAATCTGAAAGAATGCTCACGTAGGGAAGTGTGTCTTTGACCTGGTTAATGTTTTTCCATTGTGCGCTTCGTGCAATGTTGTACCATGAGGTAAGCGGTTTTTTTGAAGCCGGATAGTGTACCCAGAATTCAACCAGTTTCTTTTTTGATATAATCCTCATGAATTTTTTTACATTGTACGACAAAGATAATAAAAAGTTGACATATTGTCAACATTATATTTTCTCTGATAGTCTCACAAAACGCAGATATGATTGTAAATAAAGGTTTTGTGAGAAAACAGTTACAGGAATAAAATTTTAATTGCAGTTTAACCGGAGTTTTTTGCCAGAATAAACAATTTGCTTATCATATTTTTTGGTCTCATTCATTCCTGTACCCTTGTCCTTAGACACAACTACCACGCTAAATTTATGTTCGGCAGGCATACCTGAGAATGAGCCTTTACGGTCACTAATGGAAAGGATTTTACTGGTATCGTTCCAGGTAAAGATTATGGTTGAATAGGATCCTTTTTCGTAATTGTAATTGTCACCTTCGTCTTCATACAGCGTAAACTCGCCGTTGGCACCTTCGTAAACGCGAATTTCGAGGTTGTCCCATTTCTTTTCAGTAGCGTATTGTATGCTAGACCCGACAGGGAGAATTGACCCCGCTTTCACAAACACGGGAATTTTATCTAAAGGAGCATCGACTTTGATGGTTTGGCCGCCTTTGTAACTAGTGCCGGTCCAGAAATCGTACCAATCGGTTTTTTTGGGTAGATAAACACTCCATTCATTTACTCCTGCTGCAGTGATAGGGGCAACTAAAATTGATTTTCCAAACATATATTCAAAGGATTGGTCAAGCGCGGCGGTGTCATCCCTGAAATCCATTACCAGTGGGCGCATTATGGTCGAACCGTGATAGGTAATCTGCCATGCTTCAGAATAGATGTAGGGAAGTAAACGATAACGAAGGTTTAATATCTTATGCAAATTATTTTCGACTATCTGGCCATACTTCCATGGCTCTGTTTCTGTTTGATAACCATGAATACGAAAAATAGGGTTGAAGGCTCCCCATTGAAACCAACGAATTAATAGTTCATGATATTTTACATCAGAATATTGAAGATTACCCAGGCGAAAGAATCCCCCGATATCGGTAGTCCAATAAGGTAGTCCGGTTATGGTATAGTTTAACCCTGCAACAATCTGCCGTTTATAGGCATCCCAGGTTCCGCCAATGTCACCTGACCAATTGATACTTCCGTATTTTTGTTGACCAAGATATGCTGAGCGGGTTAAGATACAAACCCGTTTTTCATCTGTAGTTTTGCGTTGTCCCTCATAAACTGCCTGGCATACCAGCAAAGGATAGGTCAGCCGGTAAAAATCTCCTAAACCTATAAAAGTGTTTACGCCTTTTAATGCATCATTTTCAGGTTCAGTAGCATCCATCCACCATGAATCCACACCATACGTGAATAGGTTTTTGTTTAAAATATCCCAGTAGGATTTTCTTGTTTCCGGATTGAAATAATCCAGCCATTTACTATCCGGTACATAAAGATTTTTTTCTTCAAACTCTTTCCCGATTACAGA
>CAYUAV010000647.1:0-2611 GCA_964442665.1 uncultured Bacteroidales bacterium | reverse complement strand
TCACCTTGACCCGAATTTCCCTTCGGAATATGATTTACAATTCGGTTTATCGGCTGAAGCCTTTGCCGATTCAGCAGTTTGGGAGCGTGCCTGGGAACTTGCAGGAGAGCCGGAGGGGCGCTGGTTCGACCTGGTACGTTTAGAAATGGTGGAAGATTTACCCGTATTAAGGGATCCTGAAGAAGGTGGACCTCCTTCCTACCCGATAACAAAAGATGATTATTTTTTCACGATTCCGGAAGAAGACCAGATTTTAAATCCGAATCTTGCTGAAGATTGAATTAAAGAACGCATAAATTTATCGGGTTAAGTCGAGAAGATTTGGCATTATATATCTTTATCTTTTATTAAAGAAAAACATATCGATTAAGTTCTGAACCCAAAATCAACAATATTGTTACTAATTTTAGCAGTTAAAGTAAGAGCATAATGTCCCAATTCCTCGTCCAGGTTACTGACGTATATAAATCCTTTAAAGCTGTTAAGGCTGTTAACGGCCTGACGTTCGATCTTAAGAAGGGACAATTCCTGGCGCTCCTGGGGCCTAACGGAGCAGGTAAAACTACGATGGTCGAGATGATCGAGGGTATTCAGCATCCCAATAAGGGCGAGATACTGATCGATGGAAAGAAGTGGAGACATCATGAAGAGGAAATTCACCGGATCATTGGCATTTCGCTTCAGGAAACCCGTTTTGTCGATAAACTGACCGTTCGCGAAACACTTGCTCTTTTTGCCAGTTTTTATCACCTGAGAAAGAACAGGGTGGATGAGGTAATCGACATCGTTGGTTTGGAGGAAAAGCGCAAAGCCTATGTAGTCAATCTTTCCGGGGGGCAGAGGCAACGTCTTGCATTGGGGATATCCCTGCTTAATCGGCCTAAAATACTGCTTCTCGACGAACCAACCACCGGACTCGATCCGGCAGCACGAAGGGAGGTATGGGACATACTCGATAAATTGAAGAAGAAATCGGGAACTGCAATTATTCTCACGACACATTATATGGAGGAAGCCGAAAAGCTTTGCGATTACATTATTATCATGGATCATGGTGTAATTTTACGGGAAGGGACCATCGAACAGATACTGAAAGATGATCATCAGAGGAAGATTGTGGAATTTACACTTGTGGATGGCAGAAGACTCGATGCTACCGATATAGAGCGTTCGCCCTTCCGGATTCAATGGAATAACGACCTCGGAAAGGGAAGTATTGAACTTCGTGAACTCGATAAAGAACTACCGGAATTTCTTAAATTTCTGAGTGCACGGAATTTAGCACTCGAAAATCTCGAAAGTCGAAGGATATCACTCGACGATCTTTTTATATCGTTAACCGGGAGGCATCTGCATGATTAGTTCATCGCGGTATAATCAGTTATGGCAACTTCTGCTGTCTCATTTTAAAGAGATTGCCCGGGAACCGGGAGTACTCTTCTGGGGAATTATTTTTCCTATTCTTATATCGCTCGGGCTGGGAATTGCTTTTACCAAAAAGCAGGATACATTGAGGAAAGTTGCAGTTATTACGTCCGATACGACAAACCGGATTGACAGTATCCTGGCAAACTACGCTTACCCGGCTGATAATAAGTCAGACAGTGCCTTGTATAAACTCACGATAAAAAACAAGCAAATGGGGAATACTTCATTCCGGTTTTATTCGATGAACTGGAACGATGCCCTTCTTGCATTAAAACGGGGCGTAGTCAATGTAATCATTGATGAAGACAAGGGAGATATCGAATATCGTTTCGATCCGCTTAACCCCGATGCACAGCTTAATTACCTGAAACTATCGCAATACTTCAAAACAGGTCATAAAGTCATTACCCAAAATACTGAAAATATCAGTCCGCTGACTATTAAGGGAACGCGCTATATCGATTTTCTTATTCCGGGACTGCTGGCTATGGGCATTATGATGTCGACCATGTGGGGGCTGAGCTACGGGATTATTGAAAAACGTTCGAAAAAGTTATTACGCCGGATGGTGGCAACACCGATGCGTAAGTCCTATTTTCTGATCTCGTTCATGACAATACGTATGCTCATGAATTTTATTGAGGCAATACTCCTGATAGTTTTTGCCTGGCTGGTTTTCGATATTACCATTCAGGGAAGCATTCCTGCACTTTTTGCAATTTTCATCGCCGGTAATATAGGTTTTGGCGGACTGGCTTTTTTCATTTCGAGTCGCACGGCAAAAACGGAGATCGGAAACGGACTTATCAATGTGATTGTGATGCCTATGATGCTGCTATCAGGCATTTTCTTCAGTTACCATAATTTCCCCGAGGTTCTGGTGCCTTTCCTTCAAAAATTGCCACTTACCCTCGTTGCCGATGGGATGCGCAGTATTTTTATTGAAGGAGCAGGCTTTGAACAGATCACAGTGCCTTTCTTCATCCTGTCTTTCGGGGGAATCTTGTTCTTTGCCATCGGACTAAAACTGTTCCGGTGGTATTAAAACCTTCCGAATAGTTTATTCCCTGTATTCCTGACAAAATCCTGACGATCTACACCCTGTTTTTCGAAAAAATGCCTTACATCGTTGAAGTTCCTTATCTATAAATTCGACATAATATTCCTCATACTTTATTAAATA
>CAYUAV010000646.1:0-2612 GCA_964442665.1 uncultured Bacteroidales bacterium | reverse complement strand
AAATTATTTTTGCAAGCTCATAATTAATTGTTTTAAGTTCGACGCTTCATAATAAATTATTACACCAAAGAAAGCTATGTCTAATTGTTTCATTTTCCCTTACATAACTTTTGAAATAAATTACATCATTCACACATTTTGCATATTCTTGGGTTTCTCCGGGTTCAATGGGTGGGGTGGTCAGATAAGGTCCCCTAAAATAAAAGTTGGGAAGCAACAGCCCGTGCCAGTGTATAGAAGTTTCTTCATTCATCTCATTCTTTACATAAATAACCGCATAGCCACCCTCGTTAATTTGTAATGTCGGACCAGGTATGCTGCCATTAGTAGTCATTCCCATAACTTCCTTGCCCGTCTTATTTACTTTTCCCTGCTCGATTGTAAGATAATAAGTTGTAGTATCGGTCTTTGAATAAACAGGTAGCTTTGTAATTAATAGAGCAAGAAGAAAAACTAAAATATGGGGTTTTTTCATCATAAATTATTTCTACTGTTTGTTTAGTTCGGTCTATTAAAACAGTCTAAAAAGGACAGTAATCTTGATTTAGTCATTTCTGATAATGGAAAAGTAATCAGAGTTAGTGGTAAAGATTTAAAATAAATCTTTTTTTTGTTCTGTATGATTGCCATACAGGTATGCAATATATTTTGATTTTAATGTGTTATTAAGCAATTTAATATAGTGCATTTTATATGACATATTTGTCATATAATTAATCATATGTTAACTATCTCCCGGCGCAGACTTCAGTCTGCGTCGTAATCAGAGATTAGACTCCCGGCTAATAATGGATGAAAATCTATGCCTTCCACAGACTAAATTGAAAAATTAAGCCATAACTTAGTACTTAAAATAACTGATATATGCCACCCAAAGCAGTTAAAAGCATACGGGATATTATTTATTACCAGTATGCAAGAATTGCGATATAAAGAAGCTATGCATTAAAGAAGGCAGTGTTGAAAAACTAACTGTGTATTGCCTGGAGGGGTGTTTTGGGTGAGTTGGGGTATGTTATAATATAATTCACTTGCTTAGTTAAGTCCATCGTCAGACTGGTAAGTCGTCTGAATTCATTTCCTGTGAAAGTTGCAAAACATAATAATTCATTACATGGTTTATAAAGATTACTATTCAATATATATTGCATATTCTTCGTAATTTGTAAAAAGCCGGAAAAATTGTATTTTGTGGCCATGTTAAGAGGAGATTTGTATGATAGGTGCTAACGGCAGATAACTGATTCATTGTTTAGTAAAGGCTTCATTCAGAAGCAATTTATACCTGCAGTTAGTAACCAGTGAAAACTGAAATTAAGCTTGGTAATTATTCTGTAATACACTATATAATGAACAACCGAAAAGTAATTAAGGTATTTTTCTCCTATGCCCACGATGACAGAATTTATTTTGAAGTATTTATCAATGCCTTTGAAAAAAACATAAAAAGCCTGAATAAATTTGAACTAAAAATTTGGGAAGATCGTAGGTTATTTATAGGAAGTCTCTGGGACAATGAAATACAAAAAAAACTGGTTGAGTCCGATCTGGCAATCCTTTTGGTGAGTGATAGTTTTCTGGCATCGAACTATATTAGGGATAAAGAGGTTGGTGAGTTAATAAAGAAGCATCGTATACTTATTATTCCGGTTTTACTGGCACCCTGTTTTTACCTTAACTGGGACGAGCTTTCCGAATACCAGTTCTTTAAACCAGGTGGAGATATATATGGCATGCCGGCCCAACAGAATTTTTCATTTGCCGATTTAGTCAAGTTCAGGAGTACTGACGGGCAGCTCATCGAAAATGTCAATATACGCAGATATATTCAGGACTTAATACTAGAAATAGTAAAAGCGCTATCCGTTTCGCTGAAAATCAAAATAGAAAAACAGGAACTCCAAACGACAAATGAAGCAATAATTAGTGAAAGTAAGGAAGATCAGGAGAAGGAAACACTCATGACTGAACCTAATGAAGGCGAAAAGCTGAGATTTATGAAACTTACTCAGATTGTTAACTCACTTTCGGTTAAACAATCCGGGTTTGGATACTCTGATAACAGGGCACAAGTTTTTGCAGAACTGAAAATTGCATTAAATAATAATGTGCAAGCTGCTTTTGATTTTCTTGAAAAATTACTCGCAAGCGATGACACTACACTTATTCAGCATTCGGCCCTGCTACTAGTTAAAATGAAAAAAGATCCCAGTATTAAAACAATCCGTGAAATACTAAAAATAATACAGACATCATCTTGGTTACTATTTAGACGGGTAGGCATAAAGGATATTACCGATTCGCTGATAAATAACCAAGCAAAATGGGGTAAGGATTTACTTCAGGAAATCATTGATGTGTTAAAGTATATCTCAACTTACGATGATCAAAACCTGGTGAAAACAGAAGCAAATAGTTCTTTGGTGAAATTAAATACAGAAGACGCGCTGAATTATCTGGTCGATTATTTATCAACTATCCGTAATGATGATATTGTTTTGCAATCTTTGGTTAGTGAATTAGTCAGAGCGAATAAGCCGGAAACAAAAAAGGCCATAGCCAGAATATGTCGTGAAGAAAATACCGATTCTGCAGTTTTGGCACATCTGGCG
>CAYUAV010000645.1:0-2613 GCA_964442665.1 uncultured Bacteroidales bacterium | reverse complement strand
AATATAATGTAAAACCGGGTAGAATGTATGTAAACCATAGCGTTGAGATAGAGTATTTTGAATGAGATAGTTTACCAACAATACCAAAATCTTGTAACTATATATGTATATAAACATTTTATTTTTTTTGTTACTATTTCTGTCATTAACACTTACAGGACAGGAAAGTAAATTTACCTATTTCGGGCTGACTCCTCCCGGCGATTCAGCGATTATTTTCGCACCGGGATTGATTTCTGTTAAAGACAGGCCTGAATATAGCATAGCATTTTCTCCGGCTGGAAATGAGGTTTGTATATCTACCTTATCTGATTTTAATGGTAGGATATTTCTGAAGTCGACCATACTTTATTCGAAGATGACTGATTCAGGTTGGACAAAATTGGATACAGCCTACTTTATTCTGGAAGGAAATGGCGGGGATGTAACTTTCAGTCCCGATGGGCAACTTCTCACTTTCTCCAAATCAAATCCTTTACCAGGATGGCCCTTTAATACCGATATTTATTACTGTAAAAGAACAAATAATGGTTGGTCCCGGGCACAGCCATTCCCGGATGTAATCAATGATAAATTTTGCGAAGCAGGACATGCGCTGACGAATGATAATACTTTGTATTTCTCATCAGGTCGCCCGATAGATAAGGGATGTGATGTTTATCGATCCAGAAGCGGTCATGGAACATATTCAGTAGCAGAATATGTCCCAAACCTCAGCACTGCTGCAGACGAGGATGGCATTTGGATTTCACCGGCAGAAGAATATGCTATTGTCGAATCGTTACATGATAACCATATGAAAGATTTATATATCTCCTTTCGTAAAAAGGATGGTTCATGGACAGAACTAAAAAATTTGGGGCCGAAAGTAAATTTTTTGCCGTTTCAGGTAAGAGGAAGGATATCTTCTGATGGGAAATATCTTTTTTCACAGGTTTTAATGGTAAAGAATTTGACAATTACTGGATTAGGATAGATAGTATTATTGCCAATTTAAAGAAAGAAGTTCTTGGCCCGAATTAAAAACTAAAATGTCCAATTTACCATTAGCAAACAGAGAAAGGCTGGGGAGAGTATAATTCAAACAACGAAAAGTATAAAATGATGAGATATTTAATAACAGGTTTCTTAACCTCACTTGCGATAATAGCTCAAAGTCAAATTATTTTTTTCGATGATTTTGAATCTAATCTCGATAAATGGGTAGTTCCCGATTCAAATATGGCTCAAATAATTTATACCAAAGATGCTTTGCATAAGTCCGTGTTGAAGCTCAACCCTAATAATACTGCAGAATGTGTTCTGATTAAAAATTCCGGGAAATGGAATGGAATAGCTATTGAAGATGAAGTATTATTTCCTAGTGATCAACATAATTATTTAGGTTTGGTATATAATTACCAGGATACCGAAAGAAAAGATTTCGGATGCATTTATATTAAAGGAAATGACGGTTATGTACGTGTTAATCCTCACCGCGACGGAAACGCTTCAAGATCATTATATGAAGAGTATAAAACAAATTTAACCGGCAATAATCGTATTAAAATTAATGAATGGATTCCTTTTAAAGCAGAAATAATCGGTTCGGAATGCCATTTTTATGTAAAGGATTTCACATATCCTGTTGTTATTTTTAAATTTTATGAATATCCATCCGGCATGACCGGTTTTAAGCCCAGATTTGCAGGCGCGGAATGCTGGATTGACAATATTAAAGTTAGTACTGTTAATGATTTTGACTATGATGGTGAATATACCACAGACACGATAAATTATTCCAGGGACTCGTTTATTAATGAATGGAGTGTAATAGGTCCGTTTAGTCAGAAGGTAGATAAAATTGAAAAATCTCAATTCAACAATCCGATTAAATTTGAAGGGGAAAATTATATATGGTCTACGTTTAAGACCGATGGACGAGGATGCGTTGTTGCGGGCAGGATCTGCCGGTTTTCCAACGATCAAAAATTTGCCTACTTTTCAACCAGTATTGAAGAAAACGAGGACACTACCAGAACCCTGGAATTCGGATATTAGGCAAATTGCACATTTTACTAATGTGTACTGCAAAATTTCGGGAATGGTAACGGAGACCGCTTGGAACTCCTGGCAGACAGATGATTTCAGGTATTATCTGGACACAGTTCTGGATTGTTTTGGACCGGATCGTCTGATGACAGGCAGCGACTGGCCTGTTTGCACTGTAGCCGGCAGCTATCAGAATATACTCGAAATAGTGACTAACTATGTAGTAAAATTCAACAACAATATCAGGCAAAAAATACTGGGCACAAACTGCCTTGAATTCTATACAAACAGATAGTAGTACCCTTGAAATCCTGTCAAAATGTACTGACCTTGTTTAGCTTTAAAATCTAATTGTAATATGATGATTCAGAGAAATCTGGCTATATGACATTTTCTCAAACCCAATTATGATCTGTTTTTTATATATAAGTTCAATTATTACTAATTTTAAAATTCAACAATTATTTAATTTATAGGATGAATACGTCTCGCCGCAAATTCTTAAAAGAACTTACTTTTACCAGTGTTATTGTCGGAGGTTTTCCAATGATCGAATCCTTTGCATCTTTGAACGTAAACAGG
>CAYUAV010000644.1:0-2617 GCA_964442665.1 uncultured Bacteroidales bacterium | reverse complement strand
TTATAAGATTGCTGAGGATAATCGTTTCTTAGCTTTTCTTGATATTAATCCACTGGCAAAGGGTCATACATTGGTCATACCTAAAAAAGAGGTAGACTATATTTTCGATCTGGAAGATAATCTGCTTGCTGATATGAATATATTTGCAAAAATGGTAGCACGGGCTATTGACAAATCTGTGGATTGTAAGAGGGTTGGCATTGCTGTTGTCGGGCTTGAAGTACCTCACGCTCATATACATCTTATTCCTTTAAATCATATCGGCGATTTGAATTTCGCGAATCCCAAACTAAAATTATCACCCGAAGAATTTAACCGGATAGCCCAAACTATCATCTCTCATCTGGAGTAATTCGTATTCCTTGAGTTGGGATTTCCATCCTGTTTATGATAAAATTCCGGAAAAGTTACCTATATCTGAGTTTGTAGGACAGGACTTACCATTATTCTAATTTATTGTGTATTGAATTCTGTTGAAAGCCATATCCTTCAACCGGAACAATACATTGAGCCTGTCATCATACGCGTCATTTTTATAGGGTTTTACTGAAAATTCTATTCCCTGTGTCAGGGTAGCAATTATATTTTGTGTGATACTACTGAATTAAGCAAAAAATGAATTATTAATCGGATAAACAGTAGTATTATGAAAACATTAAAAATTAATTTAATATCAGGTATTATTGGTGTAATAATGCTGATACAGGGTTGCGAGGAAAGTGGCATAAACGACCCGAAAGAAAATAACGGAATATTACCTTCGCGGTTTAAAATTGATATTCCCAGTTCTTTAAGTAACGATACCATTGGCAAATCTGCTTTAAAATCTGCTTCGGAGAACGACACACTTTCAGGGAATGAAATATATGCTCACCTGAATACTTTTATAGCAGTAGGTGAAGGAGCCTCAGAAATTGTTCAGGATATCATATTTGCCATTGCATTGTATGATATTGATGAGCCTATGTCGCTCAGTTTTCAGAGTGATGATGATAACCGCGTTAAAAACCTTGTTGTTACTGAAGACGCTGAATATTCGGAACGGATATGGGAATTTATGCTTGCCATCACCGATGCGGAATCGGAAAGTGAGCCTGATGACGGAAAAGCCTTGCAAATATTCTGGAACAGAAATCCGATTGAAGGCATAGCTATACTGAAGCCTTATAATATTGACCGCAAGCACGATCTTGAATGGCTCGATGCTATTTTCCGGATTGAATATTCGGAAGCCGGTACGGATGAATACGAAACCTTTATGATTGTGGAAATTGCAGGAATGCCGATGCCCGATCCGCGAATCGAACCATTTGCGCTAAACAGTCTTAAAATGTACGTTGGCAAAGATGGCGATCGAATTGACGTATTTGGAAATTCCGATCACCCAAATGCAAGATTTTTTACTGAGCGCACAGGCTTTAGCTGGTCGTTTGTTGCTGCAGGTTTAGATAACGAGAATTTTGGGGTTGCTGAGGTTGGTCTGCCCCCGAACAATCTCGATGAAGATGACAGGGAAATCCTGTTAAAAGACTATTCTATAAAAAATGTTTTAACCGAAGAAATAAATGAATGGTTCTATGATAATTTCGGATTACATCCCGATAGTGCGGAACTCACTGCCTATTTGCAGAATGCTGATGCTCCGGGATTTTTTAATGAAAACGGATTTATACAGGGAGGTACATCACCAGGCAATCAGTACAATGAACTGGAAGCACAATTTGAAAATTTATCGCCCTTCAATCCGAAGGATGTGAACGAGCTACGGATTGAATTCAAATAGCTGCATATTCTATTAAACAGGCAATATAAATCAATGAAAGGTGCTGTTCCGGACGGAACAGCCCTTTTTTTAATTCATGATGGTACATTTATGAAAATTACGATTTATAAATATTTGTATTCTATACTGTGAAATATTCTGACAGGATCTATTCGTGAAACTTTTTAACCCGTTACCCATATCTTTTCAGACATAATATTAAATTTCATTTAACATATTTTCATACCGGATTCCATAATTCGAAGATGATGCATTAATATCAGGTTTGATCACAGCGATATTAATAATATCTTTAACTACTGGATAATCAGTTCTCTAATTTAAATTTTAAATATATGATCAAAGCACACAAAAATTCCCTCTTCACTTTTCTGGCAACGATAGCCTTATTCAGTTATTGTTGCACAGGATCAAAACCAGAAATTACTGAAATACGCAATGGAATTAAGGTGCAGACCCGAGCGGTAAATATGGAAATCCAATTTTATGGTGAAAATATAGTCAGAGTACTGAAATGGCTTCCTGAATCGACTTCTGATAAAATCAGTCTTTCGGTAATACAGACCGAACTACCCGATGTTGAACTTCAGATTGTTGAGGGCAAAGGTAATATTACAATTCAATCTTCAAAACTTCAACTTTTTATCGATACCCGCAAAGGGAAATTGATTTTTAAAAAGCCTGACGGAAAAAACATTCTAAAGGAAGGATCTTTGGAATTCTCGCCGGTTACTTACGAAAATGATTCGGCCTGGTCCGTAAAACAACATTTCATTCTGACTCCGGATGAAGGTATATATGGTTTGGGTCAACACCAGAACGGTTTTATGAATT
>CAYUAV010000643.1:2422-2629 GCA_964442665.1 uncultured Bacteroidales bacterium | reverse complement strand
CATGAGAATAAGAATAATTTCAGGATTTGACTTATACTTCTCAAGTACTTCTTTTCCATCTTTAGCATGTAATACTTTTGCTTTTGTTTTCATCAGAAGTTTTTCCAGATAGGCAAAATTTGCATAATCATCTTCAGCCACCAGGATCACTTCTTCGGCCAGATTGGGTATCCCCTTGTTAGCCTGACTATCACCATGAAGCATTTT
>CAYUAV010000643.1:0-2412 GCA_964442665.1 uncultured Bacteroidales bacterium | reverse complement strand
AAGATTCTGAGACGATTCAAGAGGAAGCTGTAAGAAGCATTTTCTCGCTATCAGGAATAGCTTTTACAGGTATAGTGAAATGAAAAACCGACCCGTTTCCTTCTTCTGATTCAACCATGATTTCGCCTCCCAGATGTTTGGCTAATTCCTGAGAAATTGATAATCCTAATCCGGCTCCGCGATAAAGATGTGTACCTTCATCTTCGATTTTTCTGAATCGTTCAAAAATCACCTGCTGATGCTCAGGTTTAATGCCTATTCCGGTATCTTTGACATAGAATTTCAGCCTTTTTTGCTCGTCTAGCAACTGGCAACCTACTTCGATCGATCCCTTATGTGTAAATTTTATAGCATTGCTGATCAGGTTGGATAATATCTGTTTCAGACGCACTTCATCGGTCGTAAGCACAAGCGATCGCATAGTATCGTCTATCTTGATTTTAAATTTCAGTTTTTTATTTTCTTCGTGTGCTTCTTTCTTTATCTCAAGACCAAATACGTTTTGCAGATCGTCAAGTATACTTCCAAGCGTTACCTCATTGAGGATAATTTCAAGATGACCTGACTCAATTTTCGAAAAATCAATAATATCATTTATCAAATTTAATAGTGTATTGTTACTCCCCTCAATAATTTCTTTGAAGGATAATTTTTCCTCACGGGTTGCACCCTGATCGAGTAATAATCCGCTGAATCCAATGATAGAGTTCAACGGAGTACGTATTTCGTGCGAGAGGTTAGCCAGAAACGAGGACTTCAGACGATCGGATTCTTCGGCTTTTTCTTTTGCAATGGTCAGCTCTTTTGTTCTTTTCTCGACAAGTTCCTCGAGTTTATTCCGATAGTTGCTTAGTTGCTGATAAGCATTCTCGATATTGTCCTTCTGAGTTGCCAGCATTTCATTCTGTTCGCTGATCTTCTTATTCAGATTCGATAATTCCACAGTACGCTTATTAACCCTGGCTTCAAGAAGTACATTTTGTTTTTTAAGGTTATACACTCTGCTCAGGTAATATGTTAATACTAATGTTGCCAGGGTAAACACCACCAGGATCCTGAACCACCAGGTTACCCAGAATGGCGGTGAAATTGTGACAATTACCGACGCTCCCTCTGTGTTCCAGTAACCATCGTTGTTTGAAGCCTGCACACGAAATACGTACCGACCCGGATCAACATTGGTATAGGCTGCTTCTCTCTTGGAACCTGCATCGATCCACTCCAAATCAAATCCTTCGAGGATATATTTATATTGGTTCTTTTCGTTTGAAATATAATTGATGGCAATAAATTTGAACGTAAAGAAATTCTGGTTGTATTTGAGTTTGATTGAATTCGTTATACTGATATTATGTTTCAGGAGACTATCGAAATCACCAATGCCCACTGGTTTATTAAATAATTCGAAACTTGTCAGGTATACATCGGGAATTCTTGTATTATCCGTTATTTCATTGGGATCGAACATTATAATACCTTTCTCGCCTCCAAACACCAGTTGATCGTCGGAAGTTTTGCAGGCTGATCGATCCCAAAAGAAAACGTCCTGTAAATTATCCGATTCATCGTAGTTACGAAATTTGGCACGAATTAATCCCGATACAGAGTCTCTGGAATAACGCATTCTGGAAAGGCCATATCCGGTGCTAAGCCATAACTCCCCGGGTTTGTGCTCAAGAATTCCTTTTATCTGATTGCTGGGCAAACCATCATCTACATAAAAATGATAAAATTTATCTGATTTTCTGTCAAGGTTATCGAGACCAAATTTTGTACCGATCCAGAGATTATGGTTTGAATCCTCAAACAGGACGGTTACAAAGCTGTTGCATAAACTAAAAGTATCCTGCGGATTATGATAATAATTATGAAATTCTTCCTTTTCCCGGTCAAACCTTGATAAACCGGAAGGTGTAGCAATCCATAGAAAACCATTATGATCGAGAAGGAGTTGAAAGGCCCAGTCGTCGGGAATGGTATTCGGTAATTTGGCTTCATCACGTCTGTAATGTTTAAATTCACCGGTTTGTGGATTTAACCTGCTCATTCCCCTGCTGTGGGAAATTAACCAAAAAATACCATTTTCATCTTCTACTATCGACCGGATATCGAGACCCGGGCTTTGACTTCCCTTTTCCGGTTGAAACGGATAGGAAATAAACTTGTTATTTTTCGGGTCGTATCGCTGAAGGTATCCGAGATAAGCTCCAACCCATATAGTATTCCGGCTATCCTCAAATATCGTAAAAACTGTTCCGTAACCCAATGTCCACGGGTCGTTTGGATCGTTAAGGAATACCCTATTTTTATGAGTTTGTGGATTTATTACATTGATCCCATTGTCAAACGATCCTAACCATAATCTGCCCTGACTATCTTCAAGAATACTGTTGATATTCACCAAATCAAGAG
>CAYUAV010000642.1:0-2630 GCA_964442665.1 uncultured Bacteroidales bacterium | reverse complement strand
AAATGAAAGGAAAAAACAAAAACGAATCTCTGGAATTTACTTTTAGTTCCGATGGAAAACTCCTTAAGAAAGAGCCTCTCAAAGCTGAAGATTAATTCTGAAACAACGATCTTAAAGCCGGTTCAAATGTTTAATTCCATAATTCTGTTATATAGCAATAACAAGATATGAAATCACGCTTATACCTGTTATTGAATATTATTTTTATCATAAATACTGCCGCTCAGGAAAAAAATCTTTCCTATTTTATCGATCAGGCATTAATAAACAGTCCTCTGCTAAAGGATTTTCAGGATCAGATGCGATTGGGCCGTATCGATAGCATGTTCATTACAGTTAATCAACATCCGCAGATCGCGGCCAGTAGTGTAAATTCCTATGCGCCTGTAATTAACGGGTGGGGTTATGACGAAGCCATTACAAACGGGGCAAATATCACTGCTTTATTATCGGTTTCCAAATCTTTTATCAGCAGGCGCAATCTTGAAAATCAGTACCATATCATCCAATTACAAAGGGAGGCTTTGATCAATCAGTGTAAAATTACAAAGCAGGATCTGAAAAAGAATGTTATTGATCAGTATATCAATGCATATGCTGCGTGGCAGCAATATTTACTGGACAAAGAAGTACTCGAAATGATGAGGACTGAAGAACAGGTTCTCAGAACGCTGGCCGAACATGCCGTGTACAAACAATCAGAGTATCTTTCGTTCAACATTACACTCGATTGGCAGGCAGTGACTGTCAAACAGGATGAAAAAGATTTCAGGTTCAGTCTCAACTTGTTGAATTACCTTTGCGGACTTAAGGATACTTCATTTGTGAAACTTACCGATCCGGATCTGACGGTTACAACACTTCCCGAGATTGAAAATTCAGTCTTTTATCATCAATTTGTAACCGATAGTCTGATGCTGGTCGCAAACACCCGGCAAAATGAATTTTCATATAACCCGAAGCTATCTCTTTATGCCGACGCAGGATATATATCATCACTAATCTATACACCCTGGAAGAATTTTGGTGTAAGTGCCGGCTTCAATCTGAGTATTCCTCTTTATAACGGAATTCTGCGCAGACTGGAAAACGATAAGCTTGCGATTGCGCTGAATACAAATCGGGAAAATCTTATTTTTTTCGAAAATCAGTACCACCAGAAAATCAATATGTTATTTCAGGAATTGCAATATTGTGAGCAAATCAGGCAACAAACCGGGAAACACTATACTATGGTTCAGGACCTGATGAAAACATACAGGAAGCTTATGGATACAGGCGATGTCTCCATTATGGAATATTATCTGGCTGTGACCAATTACATCAATGCAAGAAATAATATCATTCAGAATGAAGTAACCCGATACCGTGTGATAAATGAAATTAATTACTGGAATGAAACCAGATAACCCTATCATATGAGATTAGTTAATATCTGTCCGGGATTGATGTTGCTGCTGATTGTCTCAGCCTGCAAAACGTCCTCACAAAATGAAACCGGTCCGGTGAATCCGACCCGTACTCCTGTTACAATGACCCATATTAAAACAGGTCCTGTTATTGATGCAGTTGAATTAACTGCGGTATCCTCTTTCATTTATAAAACCAGTGTCAAATCGTATGTAAACGGATATATTCACAGGGTATCTGTTGCAACAGGTGAGAAGGTTACAAAAGGAGAGGAGCTCTTTTTAATCCGAACGAAGGAAGCAGAACATCTGGGACAAGCCCTGGAAAAAATCGATTCTTCAGCACACATCAGCGGATTAATCCGTATTACGGCTCCTTCTTCAGGTTATATTACTCAGCTGGTTTTTGGCACCGACGATTATGTTCAGGATGGAGAGGTGCTCGCTGTTATAAACGATATCAGCAAACTTGTTTTTCTTTTGGAGCTACCCTATGAGCTTCATAATTATCTATACCTGAATAAAAAGATAAAAATCACCCTGCCCGACGGAGTCTCTTTCATGGGAAACCTTTCTTCCCCTCTGCCATATGTAGATCCTGAATCTCAAACCCAGCAATTTATGATTGCAATTCCTCCGGGCATTGAAATTCCTGAGAATCTGATTGCCCGGGTACAGTTTGTAAAAAGAAGACTGCCGGCAGCCATATTATTACCGAAAGAAGCAGTGCTGACAGATGAAGCCCAGGATAAATTCTGGGTCATGAAAATGATTGATTCTGTTACTGCCATAAAAGTACCCATAAAAAAGGGTCTCCAGATTAACGACACCATTGAAATACTGTCGCCGCAGTTCACTGATGAAGACCGGATACTGTTGACGGGCAACTATGGATTACCGGATACAGCCAAAGTTATTATGGAGAAATAAGATGGGGATGAAACAACTTTTTACATCATACAAAAGTCCGCTGGCTGTTGGTATAGCCCTTATCATTATGGGAGGTATGTTTGTTTATACTAAATTACAAACTTCACTTTTCCCCGAAATAACATTTCCCAAGATCAAAATTATAGCCGATGCAGGGGAACAACCGGTTGACAGGATGATGCTTACTGTTACACGACCGCTCGAACTTGCTGTAAAAAAAGTCCCCGATATGGTAACGATTCGGAGCAGTACAAGCAGGGGTAGCTGTGAGATATCTGCCTTCATTGACTG
>CAYUAV010000641.1:0-2654 GCA_964442665.1 uncultured Bacteroidales bacterium | reverse complement strand
GAATCCAAACCATATACCGCGGGGTTGCATTTTGGAACCAAAGAATCCCAATTGATCATATAAAAGGGAAAATTTTTTAGTTTTTGTAGCAATTTGCTCGAGTAATGTTAGTAATGAATTAACAAAGCATTCTTCTACATCGCCAAGAAATTTCAATGTAATATGATAGTTCAAAGGATCGACCCAGTTAATATGACCTGGTTGCAGCTTTTTTTTGAGTTCCGACTGATATTCTGACAAGATCGGGAGAGGATCAATTTTTATACCAATGAAGAGTCGAAGCATGTAACAAACTTAATACGCAATTAGAGTTGTCCGTTTTCTATCAGAATCACGATTTCATTCAATAGCTTATCCTCACCCTCCGGATCGAATTCACTTTTAAGATTATGTCCGAAGATACGGGCCAGGGTTTGCCAGAAAACCGCACTGAACGAACCTTTCAATTCTTTCAGGAGATCGTATGAAGTTTCTCCGATTTCTCTATCGATGAGTTTAAGTAGAATTCTGCCTTGCGTAATGGTGAGTTTTTTCAGGTCATCTTCATATTCAATCATTATTTCCGATTCAACCTGTTTAATATATTGTCTCCTCTCTTTATCAGTTTCCAAACTGAGCATATGATTTGCTATTGTGTCATATTCTGCTCCGGCTAATTTAGCGTAAGGATATACCCTTTTAACATTCCGCACCAGTCTGTCGTAACGGCGCCATTCCCTTCGCGAATTGAATTTCGGACGCGAGAAAATAAGCACAGGTTCGATTTGCGAGATTAACAACGTATCATCATCGGTTATTACCCCATAGAGAACATTCACTTCCGATATCGTAATGGTATCCTGGCCTTTGCTATGGGTAGGAAGCAGAAAAATGATCATCAATCCTATGGTAAATTTATAGCTCATAGCTTAATTTATTGAACTATTATTCAATATCCGTACCATTTTTCATGTTCATTAAACGAATTTACGTATTATTAGTTTGAAAAACGTATTACTTTTTAATTCAGATTATTGAATTTTGTGAATGGATATTAAGCAGGTTTCTTATGGAAGATGACAGACACGGAAAAAATAACAGGGAATATACAAACAGGGAAATTACAGTTTTCTGGAAACCTCTGAAATGCATTCATGTAACAACCTGTTACAGGGAACTTATTGACGTATTTAATCCTCGAAAACGTCCCTGGGTTGATATGAAAGGAGCGCCAACCCATGAGATCATCAGGGTTGTAAATCTTTGTCCTACGGGAGCTCTTTCATTTAAATATAATGATGATCAGGATTCGAAGAAAGTTGTTACCTCGGATAGCAAACAAGAGAAGGTGGAAATAAAGGCTGAACCTGAGACTGAAATAAGAGTAATGAAAGATGGTCCCCTCGTGGTTAAAGGTAAATTCACTATTAAAAGTTCTTTGGGAGGCACATTAAAACAAATGAAAATGGCTTCATTCTGTCGATGCGGACATTCCAAAAAAATGCCGTTTTGCGACGGAACTCATCGTGAGATAGACTTTAAAGCCGATTAATAATGATTAAATTCATAAACTGCTAGCTTTGATTTGATTACTTTTCAGAAAAAGATATCATGCTTCGATTAAATATAAATTCTGAAACTTCAAAACTTGAAGCAGTGCTGCTGCACGAACCTGGTCCGGAGGTTGAAAATATGACCCCGGCAACAGCCGAAAGAGCTTTATATAGCGATATTTTAAATCTTTCTGTTGCGTCGGAAGAGTATAAACAATTTAAAGGAGTACTTGACAAAGTATCCGAAGTTTATGAGTTGAAGGATTTGCTGATCAATATTCTGGAGAATAACAAAGCAAGGAACGAGATAATCGGAGATCTGGCAAGATATACAGCCTGGCCTCAGCTTGAAAACCAGTTAAATGATCTGCCACATCAGGAATTAGCTAAACAAATTATTGAAGGAATACCCTATGCTGAGTTATCTCTGTCAAATTATCTCAGTAAAGAAAGATATATTCTAAGTCCTTTGCATAATGCCATCTATACCCGCGATACTTCATTTATAATAGGAAATAACGTGTTCATTGGAAATATGGCCAAGTCTATCCGGATTCCTGAAGCCATCGTTATGAAAAATCTTTTTAAATATTATAAAGAATTCGATTCCAATCCGATTGAATTAAATGGAACAGAAAATTATCGGAGTACCGGTTTTACTGTCGAAGGCGGCGATATTGAAGTTCTCAGTAAAGATACTCTTGTCATCGGGATAAGTAATCGTACAACAGCCGGTGCAGTCGATGAAATTATAAAAATACTTGCGCACGGCCATGAGTTAAAATATGTTCTTATTCAGGAATTACCATCTCAACCGGAATCATTTATACATCTCGATATGGTATTCACATTTCTGAGCCATGATGAATGTCTCATTTATAAACCGCATATACTTGAGGAGGCTAAATTTCATACGGTTCTTCTGACAATTGAGCACCAGAAGATAAAAAAAATAGAATATGTCGACAATCTTTTAAAAGGTCTGGCAGCAATAGGCTATGATTTTAAACCTGTTGTATGCGGAGGAAGTGAAAAGTGGTTACAGGAGCGCGAGCAATGGCATAGCGGTGCAAATGTCTTTGCCTATGAACCCGGTAAAATAATTGGATACAGGAGAAATGT
>CAYUAV010000640.1:0-2660 GCA_964442665.1 uncultured Bacteroidales bacterium | reverse complement strand
TGAGACGGAAACAGTTCCTGTGACTGCCGGGACTATCTTCACCGGTAAGTTTGATGTTTCCGGGGCTATAAATAATCCTACCAACCCACAAATGGCTACCCATTTCGGGATACCCTTTATTTACCGGCCTGTCGCCCTGAAACTTGAGTATAGCTATACATCAGGTGAAGAATATATTCACGGTACATTAAATGATCCGGAAAATATTTTCGGAGGGTTTACAGTAAGCCATCCGGAAGGAAGCGACAGTTGTAAGATATATTCTTATCTGGAAGTTTGGAATGGAGATGAGCGTACAACAGTTGCTGAGTTTTTATATATATCAGGCACTACAGGCAATGATCGTATGATGCTTACCCTTCCCTATACCTATTTCTCCAACCTTCAACCAACACATCTTTCCCTCATTTTTTCTTCGAGCAAAGATGGGGATTTATTTACAGGTTCGGTAGGCAGCCGTCTTATTATCGATAATCTTGAATTCATATACGAATAAATAATACCTGACCAACGCCTTCCAAATGAAAAAGTTATACCTGCTTCTGTCCTGCCTTTTCATTTTCATACTCACTTCCGCGCAAGAATATAAATGGATTGTATATCCCAGTCTTGGGATTGATATGGGCGGTGCTTTACCCTTTCCCTTATCAGATATTCCCAAAGGAGCCGGAGGTACGCCAAAACTCAATCCGGTTTTAGGAATAGGCATTGAATACCGGTTAAAAGAAAAATGGCTGTTAAGCCTTGAAATTAACTACCACAATCTTGAGTTTTCGGCCCGGGCGAATGTCCGAAGTCAGCCTTTTTATTTTGATAACCATCAGGAAATGCTCTATTTCACCGGAAAAACAGAAACCAATATTGAACTGCGCTTTGTTGAATTCCCGGTTGTAGTTTCATACAGGGCAGGCAAAAACTGGTCATTTTTGTTTGGCCCTTATTATTCACGGATCCTGGAAGGTAATTTCTATACGGAAGGAAATGACGGGGTAATATCTCCCGACAAACAAATAACCGACAATGCCGTAATGCCGGGTGTGGCAATTACAAATTACAATTTCAATGAATATATCGATTCGTATGACCTTGGATTATTCATTGGCTACCGTTATCATTTTAACCACAGGATATTTTTTTTCGGAAGATTTCATTGGGGATTTAAAAGTATCTTCAAAAAGGAATTCGACAATATCGACTATGAAATGTATCAACTGCGACTTAGCATAGGAGCTTCATATTCTTTATTTGGGAATTCTAAAAAACAGGATTCTTAATGGAATTCCAACCTGCTTTTTAAATCTTCCACTGCATTAAAAACAATCGGGCAAATGGCGTAATTCTCAAAAATCCCGTACAACCGGCTCGTAAAATCATTCTTATACAGATGCGGATATGAGCGACAATCTTCAGGTCTTGAATTATATAGGCTGCATTTTCTATCTGATAAAAACGCACACGGTAATTTTTTAAAAAGCATATCTCCTTCCTCATCGGTCATAACATAGGCTTTCTTAAATTTTTCACGTGATAGCTGCAGGTTTCTAATCAGGATATCTATATCACTTTCAGCAAGAATAGGACGCAAATGCGTGCAGCAGTTCCCGCATCGTGTGCAATCGATACTTGATATGTAAAACGAGTTAAGTTCGTGTACCAACTTATCCATGTGCACAGAATCCTGTATTTTCAGATAGGAAATAAAACGCAGATTTTCTCTTTTCCTTTCTTCGCTCAACTGCTTAATTAATGCTAAATCAAGTATCATCTCCATGCGATATCATGAATGTAATTTTCTCCCGATTGATTCGGAAAAGCTCATAGCCACAGATCGATACAGAAGATGCCCGAATTTCGTATAAGGTAAATAAATGATAACAAACCAGACACTTACCAGATGAAAAAAATACAGGTGGTAAGCCAGAGACCAGTTTTGAAATCTCGCTATCTCAACCACCACTCCTGAGATCGTTAACAACAACATCGATATCAGTAATAACCAGTCGGAATAGTTACTGCCTCCCGTGTTCTTTTTGTTAATCAAACGATTGACGATCATTATTCCCAGTCCGGTGAAAAGCATTACTGCAGCCACATTACCCAGTATTTTGAAGGGATTGGAGATTCCTAAGGGATAGCGGTGGGTAACTGCTGCAAAAATAGCATACGCCGTAACCAGCAATAGAAGAATAAAGCCGTAAAAGACCAGCATGTGAGCCCACTTTCGTATTTTATTGGCCGAACAGCTACCAAAATTAGTATGCGCAAAAATCTGTTTCCGTAATGAAAACAGCGATAATATAAAATTTTCTGTCGGTTTAACTCCCGGATTGGATAATTTCAGATCGTTCCGAAATCTGATCAATCCGGAAAATGCTATTACATAGGTGAAAATTGTAATCAACGTGAATGAACCATTCAGCCATGCGTGAGGGAAAAAACGCGAATAATTCACCGGACCGTCAGGAATGGCAAAAGTTCCTGCCAGCATTAAAATTGCAGCAATGATCACCACCGGTATCAGAATTGCAACAGGCAACCAAACCGGCTTGCTCAGCAAAATACCCATAAATCGTGGCCGTGCATAGTAAATATATGTTATTTGGCGGATTGCTGCCAGCACATCGGAAGGTTTGACGCCACGCGGACAAAAGGTACTGCAA
>CAYUAV010000639.1:0-2661 GCA_964442665.1 uncultured Bacteroidales bacterium | reverse complement strand
CTGTTCCAAGTCCGATCTCATCTTCGGCACAAATCATTCCTTCCGATAATTCTCCCCTGATTTTGGTTTTTTGTATGGTAAATGATTTATCGCCCATGGCTATTTCCGTACCTTCTGTGGCCACAATTACTTTCTGACCTGCCGCCACGTTCGGAGCACCACATACAATATTCAGAGGTTTTTCATTACCAGTTTCAACAGTGGTCACACTCAGTTTATCAGCGCTAGGATGTTTCCTGCATGTTATAACCTCTCCTACAACAAATCCCTTCATTCCTCCTTTAATCTCAACAAATTCCTCAATACCTTCCACTTCAAGTCCTAAGTTAGTTAAAACAGTTCCGAGCTTTTCGGGTTCCGAATCGATAGTGATAAAATCCTTCAACCAGTCATATGAAATTTTCATTCCGGAAATATGATTTGAGTCATTTGTATTCTCTGTTCCAGCAGCAACAAAAATAAGTAAAATTTCCCGGTATAATTGTCTGCACAATTAACATAGACCAGCCTCAATAAAGAAGAATTTTCATTTATCAGCATTTCAATGTATTACTTCCGATAAAAAGGAATCTTTTTATATGCTGTATCCATTGCATTGCAATTGTTTCAAGGAAACTTTATAGATAGCCTGAATCGTTCAAAATTTGCCCTGTGAAAAACCATAACTCCCATTATAAATCTTTCATAATTAGCAACATAAGATCATGGTTTTTCGTACACAGGGTAATTGTTTTTCAAATAATTTGAATTTGTGAACTATTTTGGGCTTTAAAAGGATTTTTTATTTTACATTTGTCCGCCTTTTAAAACAAATTAAATTAACTAATCTATGTAGCTATATTGAAATGAATAAATTGTCTGTTAGTAATTTGCTTTGCGATCGTTCTCGCGAGGTAAATAACCCCCACCAGGGTCTGGTTATTGGTAGTCGAATCCCGAAAGACTACTTTATTACTAAAGGGACCGGAGAAAGTGATATCACGATTCACGCAGGTTCTTATCATCTCGCCCTTAAAAATGCAGGTATCGAAAAAGCCAATATTATGACATACTCCTCGATACTTCCTGCAATTGCAAATCAGGTAGAACAACCAAAAGACTATGTGCACGGTTCCGTGATGGAAACCATTATGGCAGTTGCTCATGGTAATGCCGGTGAACGATTATCGGCTGGTATAATTTATGGTTGGTTACATGACAATAAATCGGGCGAAAAATACGGTGGCCTGGTATGCGAGCATAATGGCAATTACAAGGCACCGGTATTGGATGAAATGCTGCGGGCAAGTCTCGACGAACTCTACTACAATGGTTTCGAGAAAGATTACTCTCTGGGTAAAATAACCATTCTGAAAGAAAGTTTTATTCCACAGAAGAAGTATGGTACGGCTTTGGTAGCTCTTTGTTTTACCAATTATTTCTACCCGATCATTCAATGATACGTTAGAATCATATTGAACTCAGATGGTTAAAAGGCCCGTCTGAATTCAATCAACATAGTATCCACTTCCTTAATTGCAAATATTCAAATGCTCGTAAGGAAGTGGTATTTTTTTGTGCAATTTTACAATATAAAATCAGACACTCATGAAAAAAACCGATTTGCTGAAAAGAGCCGTAGAGCACATAGATATCAGGTCATTTGATGCTACCTCAATCATCAATGCCATGCGAAATATGTCGTTTACCTCACGCGATACGGCAACAGCCGCAGATATATTGATGAAGATGATAAAAGATAAAAAGTGCACCAACATTCTCACCCTGGCGGGCAGTACGAGCGCCGGAGGATGCATGCAGGTTTATGTAGAAATGATCAGGAATAAAATGATTGACGTGGTGGTGGCCACCGGTGCATCCATAATTGATATGGACTTTTTTGAAGCCCTTGGATTCAAACATTACATCGGCCGGACCGACATTCCCGACACACAACTCAGGTCATTATATATCGATCGTATTTACGATACTTTTATTGATGAGGAACAACTTCAGGTTTGTGATATGACGATCAGGAAGGTAGCTGACTCCCTTGAACCCCGCCCATACTCATCGAGGGAATTTATCAATGAGCTGGGTAAATACCTGATGCAACATTCTGTAAAAAAAGACAGCCTTATACAGGTTGCTTATGAATCGGGGGTACCCATCTTCTGCCCGGCATTTTCCGACAGCAGTGCCGGATTCGGATTGGCAAAACATCAGTGGGAAAATCCGGATAAGCATGTCTCTATCGATTCGGTCAAAGATTTTCTGGAATTGACTAAAATAAAAATGGAAGCCCCTGTTTCAGGCCTTTTTATGATTGGCGGTGGAGTTCCGAAGAACTTTGCGCAGGATACTGTAGTATGTGCCGAAATTCTCGGAAAGGAAGTACCTATGCATAAATATGCCGTGCAGATCACCGTAGCCGATGTACGCGACGGAGCCTGTTCATCATCCACACTTAAAGAAGCCAGCTCATGGGGCAAGGTTGATGTTACCGATGAACAAATGGTATATGCCGAAGCTACTACCGTTCTGCCACTTATAGTAAGTTATGCATACCATAACAAGGAATGGGAGAAAAGAGATTATAAGCGTTGGAACGATTACATCGATAATTAATACTTGACTTTAATTTTAGTCACAAAACAAAAAGAGGCTGTCCAAAATGGATAG
>CAYUAV010000638.1:0-2664 GCA_964442665.1 uncultured Bacteroidales bacterium | reverse complement strand
GGAAAATACAGCCACCGGCTGGATGTTCGAAACTGCCATTCCGTGGAAATGCGTATTAGGAAGTGGTCAGAATAAAAGAGAAATGGATGATTATCTGGATGCTGTCAGCGGTTTCGATATGAGTGGTGCTGATTCCGATCAACTCGGTCAGGATCACAGAGACACCCAGACTGCATGGGATATGGACGAACCGGATGACCCGGCCGACCGCACAGAGGACAATGCCTGGACAAACCGGAGCGTATTCGGTATCATGACACTTGCTGATGCCAGTGGTTTTATATATCCTGTTGGCATCGAAACTCAGGTAGAAAACAATCTGGGCGTATATCCGAATCCGGCTAACAACACAATAACCCTTGATTTCCAGGGTTTACAGACTGTTGAAATTTACAACATCGCCGGTGTACAGGTAAAGGTTATCGAAGAATCTACTCCTGTAGTTGATATTTCCGATCTGAACAGCGGACTGTATATTCTTCGTGTTGGCAATCAGGCTGCAAAAATTGTAAAAGAATAATTACAATAATAATTATTCAAAATATAAAAAGGACGCCTTATGGCGTCCTTTTTTGCTTATATCAATATAGGCAGGATAGGGAAGGAGGGTACTTTTTAGTTTTTGCCCTTTTAATATAGGAATATTTAAAATCACCGGATCATAATTATTTTACATCTCACCAATGAAATTTCGCCGTTAGTCAACTTTACGAAGCTGCAATACCCTGATTTCCGTACTTTTAAGTACTTAACCTGGGCAAAAAGCTATGCAGTTTCACAGGACATTCACATCGTTCATACTTCTTATCTTTTCCTTTACTGCTTTTCCACAGGTTTTTCAGGGTATACAGGCACAAAAATATAATCCCGACAGCCGTTTGGTCCGTATCGATTCGGAAACACACCGGATACGGTATATCGAGTTTAAAAAGGCAGAATCGTTACCGGAAGCTCAGGCCGGAGTCTATCTGGAATCGTTACTGAAATTACCTGAGGAAAATACATTCAGACTTCAGTCAGTATCAACCGATCAACTGGGATTTACTCATACCCGGCATCAGCAATACTATAAAGGAATACCTGTTGAAGGTGCCTTTTATATTTTGCATTTACAGAACAATGAACTGTTTAGTGCAAATGGTGAGTATGTTGAGGTGGAGGGCTTGAATACTGATCCTGATATTACATCAACAAAAGCTATTGAAATAGCAACGGATCACTATGCCTCAATGAAATATTACCGGGAATTCGATGAAAAATATTCACCCGTTCCTGAATTGGTAATTTTGCCTGTTGAACAGAAGATATACCTGGCTTTCAGGATCGATATTTATTCCGCAGAACCATTATTCCGGAAATTTGTATATGTCGATGCTCATACAGGAGAAATCCTGAAAGCGACAGACAGAATTCATAACGAATTTCAGGCAGGAACAGCTGAAACAAAATATGAAGGGACTCAGGAAATAGCAACCGAAAACACCGGCAGTAATTACAGGTTGCATACCGTTGAGCACGAAACGGAAATAGCAACTTATAATATGCAGCATACAACCAACTATTCGAATGCTGTGCACTATACCGATGACGATAATTACTGGGACGAAACCAGCGACCAGGAAGATGCCGCCACAAATGCTCATTTTGCTACGGAAAAAACTCTGCAGTATTTCCTCACTACTTTTAACAGGAATTCCTTCGATAACGAAGGGGGAACATTGTTCAGCTATGTTAATTTCGGTACAAATTATTTAAATGCTTTCTGGAACGGCAGTGTGCTTACCTACGGCAGTGGCGATGAGTATAATTATTCTGCATTCACTTCAGTGGATGTGGTAGCCCACGAAATAACCCATGCTGTAACCCAGTATTCAGCCGGATTGGAATATGCGTATGAACCCGGGGCACTCAATGAATCGTTCAGCGATATTTTCGGGGTTGCCGTTGATTATTTCATTGATCCGGCTTCCTTTAATTATATTCTGGGTGAAGAGTTTGCGTTGCTCGCTACTCCGTTTCGCAATATGGCCAATCCAAAACAGTATTCCGATCCTGATACCTATCGGGGCCAATATTGGGTAACCGGAAGCAATGATAACGGAGGTGTGCACACCAACAGCGGTGTTCAGAACTATTGGTTTTACCTCCTGGCTGAAGGAGGCGAAGGTATCAATGACCTGGGAAATAATTACCAGATTGAAGGCATTGGCATAGAAAAAGCTGCGGCCATTGCATACCGCAATCTTACGGTCTATCTAACTCCATACTCTGACTATGAGGATGCCCGTTTTTATTCCATACAATCAGCTATCGACCTTTACGGATATTGTTCCGAAGAAGTAATCGCAGTTACTGATGCCTGGTATGCAGTAGGTGTGGGTGAAGTTTTTTCACAGGAAGTCAAGGCCGGTTTCACAACATCCCGAAATTATTCCTGCAATATAAATGCTTTAGTGGAATTTGTAAATTCCAGCAGTAATGCGACAAATTTCATATGGGATTTCGGTGACGGAACTTCCAGTACGGAAACCAACCCTCTACACACGTATATAGCACAGGGCGATTATTCGGTTCAACTTATTGCCCGGGGTTTTAATTTTTGTACGGGCACCGACACCATACAAAAAAAGGATATTATCAGGATTGCCGATGGAATTATGCCGG
>CAYUAV010000637.1:0-2666 GCA_964442665.1 uncultured Bacteroidales bacterium | reverse complement strand
TACCGGCATATCGATACGGCTACATTATATATGAAGGAACATAGTGTTGGCGATGCTGTTAAGACAAGTGGTGTGAAACGCAATGATATTTTTATTACCACCAAGGTATGGAACTCCGATCAGGGTTACACCAATACCCTCGATGCTTTTCGAAGGAGCCTCGAAAAATTACAAATGGATTATGTTGACTTATACCTGATCCACTGGCCTGTAAAAGGTAAATTTGCTGAAACCTGGGAGGCACTGGAAGAAATTTACCGTAAAAAACTTGCCAGGGCAATTGGGGTGAGTAATTTCTTACAGCATCATATCCAGGAGTTGATTGAAGAAAAATATATGGTGCCTATGGTAAATCAGGTTGAGTTTCATCCGCTTCTTTCCCAGCCTGAACTTTTAGCGTATTGCCGGAATAATACTATACAACTTCAGGCCTGGTCACCTATTTTGAAAGGCCGGGTAAATGAATTTCCACTGCTTATCGAGATCGGCAATACATACGGAAAAACTCCTGTTCAGGTAACATTACGCTGGGAACTGCAGAAGGGGATTATTACAATTCCCAAATCCGTGAGAAGAGAACGGATAATCTCCAATGCCGATATTTTCGATTTTTGTCTGACGGATGAAGAAATAGTTAAAATTGATTCACTTGACAGAAACCGGCGTATAGGGGCCCATCCTGATAATTTTAATTTCTGATTTTCATTTAGTTATTCTTGCATAAAGTGTATTGCGGATATTTATAAACGAAGCAATATTCCCGAACCTGCAAAAAATTAATTTCCTCTTAATTTATGTAATTTTTTAATTTTTGCCAGTAGGATGTCTTTATTAATGGGTTTGGCAATATAATCATCGCAACCTGCTTCAATGGCACGCGCACTATCATTTGCCAGGGCATAAGCCGTCTGGGCAATTACGGGCAGATCGGGCCGATATTGTTTTATTATTTTTGTAGCATCAAGTCCGTTCATAACGGGCATTTTTATATCCATTAACACCAGTCCGATATCAGGATTTGAATTTATATGATCAACAGCTTCGGTACCCGTAAAAGCACGCAACATTCTGATGTTTTGTTGTTTCAGAATTTCTTCGAGATACATGAAACTTGTATCATCATCTTCTGCAATTAGGATGGTAAGTTCCTGGTCAAGTTCATTTGTCGGTATCACTGCTTTGTTTTTATCCTCAGCCTGGTTATCGGTGTAATTATAAGGTAAAGAAACATAAAATATGGAACCCCGGCCGTGATCCGATTCAACCCATATTTTACCTTCCAGCATCTCGACAAAAGCTTTTGAAATAGATAATCCGAGACCTGATCCTTCAATAGTCCTGTAAGGATCATCTTCACCCTGCAGAAAACGTTCGAATATTTTTTGATGATATTCTGGCCGGATTCCGATACCGGTATCCTGAACATAAAAAATCATAGATTTATTTTCAATCCTGTAACCAAATGTAACCTGACCGGAATCGGTGTACTTAATAGCGTTTTTTATAAGGTTTGATAATACCTGGTTAAGCTTCATTTCATCGGTTTCGATTATGCTACGCTGATCGGTGAGCTCTTTTTTAAACACTAATATCAAATCTTTTTTTTCGGCTTCGGGAAGGAAAAACTCATACAGTATATCGAGCATCTTATTCACTGAAGCAGGTCCGACATAAAGTTCAACCTGTCCGGCTTCAATTTTTGATATGTCGATCAGATCGTTAATAATACTGAGCATGCGTTCCCCACTCTGCTGAATAACCTCAAGGTATTTCTCCTGTTCCTTTCCGGTCAGATCAGGATTTTTTAGAAGTTCGGTAAATCCTAAAATACCATTCATGGGAGTCCTTATTTCATGACTCATATTAGCCAGAAAAGCAGTTATCAGTTTATCGCTTTCTTCAGAATTTTCTTTATCCCTCAGCAATTCTTCTTCAGCTTGTTTGCGCTCGGTGATATCGCGGTCGACACCCCTGAATCCGGTGACATTACCATCCTTATCAAATACCGGATCCGCATTGCTTTCGAGGTACCGAAGTGAGCCGTTTTTATGTCTCCAGCGTATAATCCAGTTTCTCCATCCATTTCCGGAACGGATATATTCGGAAAGCTTTTGTTCAGTTGGTTCCCGGTCTTCGGCGTCAATCAGATCAAAGGTTGAAAGCTCCATGAATTCCTCTGCCGTATATCCAAGAATTTCTTCAATAGAATTGTTAGTATATGAATGTTTACCATCAAGACCGAGTTCCCAAATCCACTCCGAAGTAGTTTCAACAATGGAACGATACTTTTCTTCACTGATCTTTAAAGCCTCTTCAGCACTTTTTTGTTCGGTAATATCCTGAACCATGGCAATAAAATGAATACTCTTTCCTTCTTTATCAAGTATTGCCGTGCAAACCAGACTGCCCCAGAATAAACGGCCATCTTTTCTTAAATATTGTTTTTCAGTTTTATATTCACTCACCCTGCCCTCAGCCAGTGCTTTAATGTTCTCTTTATCCTTACCGACCTGGTCAACACTAGCGATGAATCTATCGGTGAGCTTTTGTAATTGTTCCAAGGCACGCTTGAGCTCATCCTGTGAGATTTCCTTGTCTTTCTCCAGTTTTTTTAATTCGTCCATGACTTCCCGCCTTAAATTGCGGACAACCACCCTTTCTTTCTC
>CAYUAV010000636.1:0-2674 GCA_964442665.1 uncultured Bacteroidales bacterium | reverse complement strand
TATGTCCAGGCATCAGCTTCCTGCATTACCGAACCCGGTATGAGAAGTTTAGTTTAATTTGACTTGTATTGTTTTTTTTTTTAATTTGAACCCGCTTAAAGTTATTTTCAATTATTCATTTAAACCCTACACATTCATGAAATCAGTTTATTTATTTCCTGGCAGGAAATGTCCCGGCTATGATTTGTGCGGGACTTAAGAGTACTTCCAAAGCACTTTTATTTTTTTAAATCAAGTTATCATACTCCTTTGTCCTTCAGTTTGCCGCTGATTATGGAATTTTATTGTCTAATTTTAAATTCAATCAAAATGAAAACAAGAATCAATTATTTCATGTTAAAAGCAAAATGGCTTATTGCTGCCATAGTTGTACTTACATCCGTTCTATCCTGTGAGTTCTTTCATGATCTTTTTAATCACGAACCCGTTTATGTTGAACCGGATTATAAAGAAAAGAGTGATCTCTATACCTCACAGATCTTCTCCGATGCTATCATAGATATCCTTGACCTCTCTCTTATTCCCAACAGTAATCTGAATGCTGATGTTGCCGCTGTTTTTAATACGATCCATTCACCCTATATGCTCCCGGGGAATATGTCGCTGGATCCATTCTGGTACGAAAACAGCATTCCCGTTTCCACCCTGATCGATGCCGACACACCGATCCTGTCCGAAATAGCTGCTGACGAGCAACCTGATGCCGTATATAAGATTATATACTACCCGGGTGATGCGTTAGTTATAAGAAACGGTGCAGTCAGTTATAAATTGCCTGACGGTACTGATCGCATAGAAAATTTGTACAATCCGGGACAGTATATTCATGCTGGTGAAAAATTCAGTGATATGGTTGAATTTAACCTTAACGGTAATAATTTAAAAGCACTGGCACTGGAACGGGATAAAAAAATGCCTGCTGCATCGAGAGGTGTCCGCACGAATAATATTACATCCGATGATAAACTGAGTATCTATAATGATTATTGCTATGCCGGAACGATTCTGGCGGCGAAGCGCATTATTATCCAGGGTGAGATTAAAACACACGGATATGATATTGTGCTGGTAACCGACGAAATCATTTCAGTTAACGGGCCCAAAATCAATACGGTCCCGCCGAACCGTCCTTCGGGGAAACCGGATCAGGACACCTATGATTACGGTTACGAAGGCGAAGGTTATAACGGTGGTGATGTATTGATCCTGTCCCGTACCATGGATCCTGCACCTGAAAAAATTATAGCAAGCGGCAGTTACGGACAAACCGTACCTGAGAATAATGACCAGCAACTGCAGCAGGGAGAACGGGGCAAAGGCGGCATGATACGGATCGTTACAGGTAAAGGATATGGCAGGGGAATATCGATGATCAATCCGGGAGGACCTTCAGAAAGTAATGAAAAACAGGAAGTATACTGGATCGATCTGAATTATCACCTGGAACCGTTTGATGCAATAGGAACCGGAAATCCCAATTCACTCATTCAAACAGAAGAAATTATGCCGGCTAACGAAATACTCCTGGCTCCGATGGCATTTGCACAATTGGTAAATACACTCGCACCGCGATATACGGATCTGTTACTGGCCCGCGCAAACACTCTTTATAATTCCCTGACATATGGCGATATTGTTAACGATGATCTGTTATATGAGAATACGGAACAAATAAATCCGAAGAAACGCAATCGTATTGCCGAAGCCAGACATATTTACAACAGCATACTGTTTTTTATCGAAGACGAAATATCGGAGAACCCGGAGTGGATGAATGCTCCCGGTCAGAATCCGATGTGGGCCGATGCAAAATTGGCATGGGTTCAGTTACAATACCTTGATGCCGGGTACAGCTTCCCGGGTTTTCGGCAGCCCCTGTATATTTACCGCTACCCGGACCAGATCAATGAATATCTGCATAAAATGGAACAAAGCGTGGAATATGCCAGGGATGAGGTGCTTAATGCCGTTAAAGACCTGGCCGGGGCAATTGCATTGCGGCAATCCGTTCAGGCTTCCCCTGAAGAAGAAAATGATGAAATAGTAAAACTTGAACTGGCCATTCAGGAAACGAATGATGCTATTACTGCACGTAAGAATACCTGTGACGACATTTTGGCGACAATTGATAACCTGACCAATGAGCTTATTACTATTGAAGGTAATGCATCCGATGCAAATAGCTGTTTTACATGTTCCTACTCGCCTCCTTATACACCCTGCGCTACCAGTACCATCTTTAATGAACTTGCCATAGTCGGTTTTTGTGCCGCCCTGACACCATGCGATGCAGGATGTGTCATCGGGTTTATCGGGAAATTTGTTGAGGGTATTGTCCAGGTTGTACAAGGCGTTGTGGAATTATATGGCTCACAAGGCTCAGATCCTAACGGCTACGCTTCACTCATTAAAGGCGGGGTGCAAATAGGAACTACTGTCGATGAAATAGCAGGGCTGACCGCCGAAGCACAGCGATATAATCAACTGCTTGCCGATTTAAGGACCAACAATGACGGGTTGGCTGATGGCGTTCAGAATCTGTTAACTGTCGTTTATACATTGCGTGAAACTATTGAAGCCAATCCGGGATCTTTTCAATTTCCTGCCGAGGCACTGGCACATATTCAAATCTTTGAAGACCTTCTGGATCAGATCAGTGCCATAACCGAACAAA
>CAYUAV010000635.1:0-2701 GCA_964442665.1 uncultured Bacteroidales bacterium | reverse complement strand
GATACTTCAATGACAGAGATTGATTCATTATCTGACGTTTGGGAATTCGGGACTCCAAACCACTTCCCTCCGTTTCATTATGGATTCCATTTTCCGGGCGATCGGTTCGGCTATTTTCCTGATATGGAATTTGATTTTATTATTCCTGATTTACACGATTTTGGTCAGGGTTTTGAATATGATTATTCCATTACTCCTCCCGACTCCCTTGATTCTCCTTTGTACCCCGACGATCCGATATTTCGTCATCAGCATATGATGCCACCGGCTGACTGGGATATGGATATCAATGAGCAAATATACCGGATGGAAAAATTTATTGAAGAATTCAACCAAAGGATGGAAAGGGAACTTAACGAACCATTCTACTATAATGAGCCGGCTCCTTCTCCGAACGATTCAACCGAATCGCCCGACAGCAGTCCGGAACCTTCATACAATAGTTACAATGGCAATTCGGTAAACATATAAACAACAATGTTACTCAATAAAATAAGTTAATTAGTATTGATTCCTGACCGATCTGTAGGTTGTAGCACAGAACGATACATTATTTCATTCAATGATATCTGAAAATCAGGTTAAAGGAAATTCGTGTGTAGTAAATAGAATAAAATCAATAAACTTATAACTCCGGAATATATATCCGTCGCAAATGCTATATTCACACTTTTTAATTTACAGTTAAAGAATGAATAGATTACTCAGCTATTTCAATAAAGGAATTGTAATCTGGGTAATAGCTTTTGGCTTAATAGCTTATTTATTTCCGCCACTCTTTTCACGCTTAAAAAACTATATCAATATTTTTTTCGGCATTGCCATGTTTGGAATTGGTCTGGTGATAACCGAAGAAGACTATCGTAATATTATCCGCTCTCCATTGAAAGTAGCGTTCGGAACGCTTTGCCAGTTCACCATTATGCCATTTCTGGCCATAGTCACCAGCACTATTTTTCATTTGTCGCCAGCATGGACAGTGGGATTAGTATTAACCGGAGCTGCCCCGGGGGCCATGACAAGTAATGTGATCTCATATCTTTCAAAAGGCGATGTTGCTTATTCGGTTTCACTCACAGCAACTTCCACACTCCTCTGCCCGGTACTAACCCCGTTGTTAACACTCTTACTTGCAGGAACCCGGGTACCTATAGCATTTTTCCCGATGTTTCTGACCATAATATTTATCGTGGTTATTCCCCTTATTGCAGGATTTCTCGTCAGAAAAATATTTCCGTTCTTTATTCCCAAACTCGGAGAATGGCCCTCAACCCTCTCGATCATCGCCATTGTAATTATAACCTCGTTTGTAATTGCAGTCAATAAAGAAAAACTTGGATTAGCATCTTTTATTCTTCTTGCTGCTGTTGCTTTCCATAATGCCGCAGGTATGATAATAGGCTTTTTTGCAGGTTATATTGGTAAATTGAACTATTTACGTCGTAAGACTTTATCGATTGAGATTGGAATGCAAAATGCCGGATTAGGTGTTGTGCTGGCTCTTACGCATTTTGGAAGCGATACGGCAATACCTGCAGCGATTTTTACCATCTGGTGCATAGTAACAGCTTCTCTGTTGGTTTATTTCTGGAACTATATTGAAAATAGAAGAGGTGTCACAACCTGAAACCATACGATACAGACGAATTGTTACGGCAATCTGTATACTTATCCTTATACCTCTAGGTATACTGGTAAAGGAATATCACGGACCTGCCAGACACTTTTTATCAGACAAATTAGCAGGAAGTCTCTATATTATATTCTGGAGTCTGGTTTTTTACTTCTTCTTTTACCGTATGAATGTAAAATTCCTGGTTGCTACTGTCTTTACTATAACTTGTTTGCTCGAATTTCTCCAATTGGTTACAACACCGTTTCTTGATAATATCAGATCCTGCTATTTGGGCCGTGCTTTAATAGGCAGCTTATTTAGCTGGAGCGACTTCATATTTTACGGTATGGGAAGTATTTTATCTTACCTAATTATTGTTGCAATTAACCATTCTTCAGGAAAATAAAAAAGGAGAAGTAGTCAAAGAAAGTTTTAAAACACTCTATTTGATCAACGATAGGAACTAAAAATTATGATTAAAGTTTATTTCAGATATTTAGCCAAAGTTTCCAGAAGTACTTTATATCTGATGGGTTTTGGCAGAAAATCGTTACAACCAACTGCAGTGCAATTTCTCCGGTCCTCTTCCATAGCAAACGCAGTTTGAGCAATTATGGTTATATCTTTCCGAAACGATCTGATACTTCGGGTTGCTTCAAGACCATTCATTTCCGGCATTTTAATATCCATCAGAATCAGATCCAGCTGAGGATTAATACGTACAAGCTCAACTGCCTCCCGGCCATTTTTCGCTCTCAGAATAGTAACATTTGTTATTTGAAGTGCTGTTTCCAGATAAATATAATTAGTCTCTTCATCTTCAGCAATTAAAATGGCATATTGAGACCAGTCATAATTAAGATCTTGAGCGCTAATATTCGAAGTCACCTGATTTTGTGTTTTTGACATGGAGATAAACTTTTCTCTTCTTGAATAAATTAGAGTTTGCAATGCCCTGGAATTAGTAAGTAGTGTCATGTGATAACTGTATGAAATATTGTACTTATACGCTTCAATACTTCAAATGTTTACTTTTTACATGAATTACAGCATTTCTTCCATGAACAATGAAATTAAAAATATACT
>CAYUAV010000634.1:567-2706 GCA_964442665.1 uncultured Bacteroidales bacterium | reverse complement strand
ATACAAGGTCAAAATTGTGAAATTTAAATACCTGTTTATTGCAAGTCTGATTCCCATTTTATGCCAGGGGCAGGTTGTAAAAAGTTTTAAACAATCAGCAAATGGCGTGCAGGTTGATTTAGCGGAAGGCACACTCAATATTACTTCAATTGCAGAAAATGCCGTAAGAATCAAATACTATATTGGTGAAGAAGCTGAACTGCCTGAACTTGTTTTTATTCATAAAGAAAATAACCCAAATTTAAGGGTAGCGGAGTCATCATCGGAACTGGAATTAAAAGGGCAAAAAATTATCATCACCGTGGATAAACAGTCTGGTAAACTGTCTTTTGCAGATAATGAGGGGAAAATTTTTTTAAGCGAAGCAGCAGGCAACGGAAGATTAAGGCCTGATTCTATCCTGGGTGAGCCCTGTTTCATTGCTGAGCAAAGTTTTGAATCTCCTAAAGATGAATTTATTTTGGGTCTGGGACAGTTTCAGGATGGACATTTCAATATAAGGCAGGTAAGCCGTCGTTTAACGCAGGTAAACTCCCAGATTTCACTGCCGTTTATTTATTCCAGCAAAGGATACGGATTACTCTGGCATCAGTACGGATTAACAGATTACAATCCGGCTGATAACTTTATTGAACTTACAAAACAGGAACAGTCTGCTGAAAACGACCAGATGTCCGAAGTTACTACTACTTCAGGAACACAACAAGTTTCGCAAAACCAGGCGCTATATACCGGTATATTTACGGTTCCTGCAGAAGGACAATATTCCATCTTCCTCGATCTTGGTAATATGGATAACCGTCACTATGTTGTTATTGATGGCAAATCTTGTATTGATCAAAGCAATTTTTGGCTTCCCCCCACTGCATGCGCATTAGTGGATTTAAAAGCAGGAGAACATACGGTTCAGCTGGTCTGTAAATCATCGAATACGCCGAAACTGTCATGGAAACTGACTGATAATCTGACCACCTTCCGATCACCCAATGCCAAATTAATTGACTATGTAGTGTTTTACGGCCCTTCTGCGGATAGTGTAATAGCCACTTATCGCAAGCTATCCGGAAAGGTACCGATGCTGCCACGCTGGGCTTATGGATTCTGGCAATGCCGTGAGCGGTACACTTCTGCTAATCATCTGATCAAAACAGTAAAGGAGTTTCGTAAACGTAAGCTTCCCATGGACGTGATCGTACAGGATTGGCAGTACTGGGGCGATAACGGCTGGGGCGTACCGCAATTCGATGATAAAAGTTACCCGGATCCCGCAGAATTCATTCAGCAAATTCATGATTTAAATGCCCATTTCAATATTTCCATCTGGTCAAATCCTGATAAGAATTCAGAAATTGGTAAAGAATATGTATCCAAAAACCGCTTTATTCCCGGTACAAAATGGTTGGATTATTTTAATCCGGAAACCAGGAAAGCATACTGGAATACGTTAAAAAACAATATGTTTGTTTATGGTGTGGATTCATGGTGGATGGATGCCGTAGAACCTGAAAACGATGCATTACATGGTGAAAAAACTTACTTGGGTTTGGGCGATTTTTATCGTTTAACCTATCCGCTGTTTGTGAGCCAGGCTGTTTATGAAGGTCAGCGGGAAATAACCTCCGATAAACGGGTTTGCATCCTGACCCGATCAGCGTTTCTTGGACAGCAGAGATATGGCATTATTAACTGGTCAGGTGACATTGGCGGAACCTGGGATGCCTATAAACGGCAAATTGTAGCCGGACTTAATTATACTATCACCGGATTGCCATACTGGACGACCGACATTGGTGGATTTTTCCGTGCGGGCAAATCGCAATATACCGATGAAAAGTATCATGAGTTGCTTATCCGATGGTTCCAATGGAGTACTTTTAATCCTATATTTCGTATTCATGGCTATCAATCGGAAACCGAACCCTGGAAATACGGACAGCAGGTTGAAGATAACATGCGTAATATGTTAAACCTGCGCTATCGCTTAATGCCTTACATCTATTCAGAAGCCTGGCAGGTTACGAAAAATGGATCAACCATGATGCGTCCCCTTCTTATGGATTTTGCCGAAGATACCGAAGCTTTGCATCAGCCCTTTGAATATATGTTGGGAAAAGCATTCTTGGTGGCCCCTGTGACAGA
>CAYUAV010000634.1:0-557 GCA_964442665.1 uncultured Bacteroidales bacterium | reverse complement strand
GATGTTAATGAATGGCAGGTATATTTGCCGGGATCATGCGATTGGTATGATTTCTGGACCGGTACACGCTATGATGATAGCCAGACTATTAGAACCAAGGCTCCTTTGGATAAAATTCCTTTGTTTATTAAAGCAGGCTCTATAATCCCTATAGGACCGTTTATTCAATATTCCACTGAAAAAATCGATCCGGTTGAAATTCGAATTTATCCCGGTGCAAATGGCGAATTTATTTTATATGAAGATGAAAATGATAATTATAATTATGAAAAAGGAAAATATTCAACAATAACTTTTTCCTGGAACGATTCAAAAAAAGAATTAACCATTAGCAATCGGGAAGGAAACTTTCCTGGGATGCCTAACAAGCGCAAATTCAATATAATCAAGGTTTCAATGAATAGTGGTATTGGGATTAAATGTGTAGACAGCTATGATAAAACTGTGTTTTATGATGGGAACAAAGTGGTAATACATTTAAAATAAAATTATTAATACATTACAGAAAGTTAATCTAACTTATTTAAACAAAAGGAGATAAAATGAATTGTTTGAGA
>CAYUAV010000633.1:0-2711 GCA_964442665.1 uncultured Bacteroidales bacterium | reverse complement strand
AATAAAATATTCGGGGAGAATTCGTTTTGTATATTTTTCAGGAGGCATAACAGCTTTTTGAATTCTTGCAGCATAGGATATTCCATCGGTAATATGTTTCTTTTGTTCTGCAACCAACCGGTAGGCTTTTCGGGTAAGACGGTATTGTTTTGTAATGATCAGCGAAAATAGGAGAATCAGTAAACTTCCTATAACAAATGATATGATTATGATCCGGTTCCTTTTGAGTTGCTGCACCTTATTATCCATTTCCAGCTGTATGATTTGCATTTCCCTGCGATTACGCTCAGCTTCCAGTCGTGCGATGCGATTTTGTTTTAACAGTTCACGTTTCAGCGATTTAACAGCCAGTTTACTTGATTCGTATTGTTCACGTAATTCGACCAGCTGCATGGTCTGGCCCATATACTCAAACTTCGAATTCGTATATTCTCTGTAAAAATCGAAAGCTTCTTTATACCTGCCCAGAATGGCATAGGTTTTAGCAAATGCTTGCAGGTTCTTCCAGATGACTTCCTTATAATCAACTTCACGGGCTACTTTTTGACTTGACTCATAGTAATCAAGTGCTTTTTTGTACTGTTTCAGGGCAAAATATGAGTTACCGATATTGTGCAGTGTGGCTGCCATACCCTCTTTCAGGGATAAGTCGGTTTTAATTTTCAGTGATTTTTCGTAGTATTCGATTGCACTGTTGAATTTTTTGTTGTCAAAATTTATATTACCAATGTTATTCAGCGTTATTGCCTCCATGCTCTTATCGTTCGTCTCACGCGTAATATCAAGCGATTTTTCAAAATAATCAATTGCCTTGTCATATTGATTCATGCCATAGTAGGCGGCTCCCAGACTATTCAGTCCCGACGCTTTCTCATCATTGTTATTGAGCTGCTCATCGATAGTATAGGATTTTTCAAGTTCCTGAACCGCTTTTTGATAGTTATTCTGCTCATAGTAAATATTTCCTATTCTTTTGTAGAGTTCGCTGGAACCTGCTTTGTCACCCTCTTTCTGTTTAATTTCCAGCGACTTGTTCAGGCTTTCTATGGCATCGTTGTACCGATAGGTGGTTTCATAAACTGTAGCCAGATTGGAAAGAATTTCTGCGCTTTGTTCCGGCTCATTGATTTCTTCGGATATGGCAAGCGATTGTTCAAAAGTCTGTATAGCAGTATTATAACTACCCGAATCGTATAAAACAGCTGCTATATTACCAAGAACTTCAGCTTCACCCGGTTTATCGCCAATTTCACGCGTCAGAGAGAGTGATTGCCGGTATGAATCGAGTGCCTTTCCTAGTTCATAATCGTTCTGATAAACCCTTCCAATCTCCTTTAATATCAGTAACGAACCTTTTTTATCGCCCGACTGCATTCTTTCTTTCAATGCAAGTTCAAGATGTTTCATGCCATCTTCAGATTCATTTTGAACCAATATGTTTTCTGTAAGCGTATCGATTTCAGAGGCTGGTTCGGGTTCCGGTTTATGAGCTAATGGTATCGTTTCCTCCGGCTGATTTTTATCTGTTGTAGTTGTTGATGAATTGTTTTCATAAGTTGTCGCTGACGTTTCCTCCATATAAATTGATTCTGTTACTGAATCCGGTCTTGTGATATCTGCCTGTGAGGGGATTTCTATATGTTTGTTATCCATTGCAGTAATATGCCGGGCAGGTACTTCAATCTCTTTTTGCTGTTCGAGCATTGTAAGGCTGTCGATCCTGGCGATCATTCTCTGTGGATAAGCTTTTTGAGGGAAAACTGATAGTGCTCCAGCATAACTTGCCTTTGAGGTGGAATAATTTCCCGCATTATATAGAGAATCACCCTGAGTCAGATATTCATCATAACGAGAATTTTCCCGGATCCATTCATACGATCGCAATGAATCAATTTCATACAATCTGTTGAGCGGATAAATTTCTTTGGGTTTATAAATAAGTGCCTTTTGGTAATAAGCGTTGGCCGCCGATAATTCATTTTTTCTCATGAATTCATCAGCTTTCTGCAAAGCCTCCTGATAACCTTCTTCGATTGTGTATTGTTTTTTAAGCAATTTCTTTGCCGTTTTGATCTGTGAATCGGCATATTTATCCTGCATATTATATTGTTTCGCTTCATTATAAGCGATGATCGCTTCCTCGAAGTTTTCAGTATTTAAAAGGGAATCGGCTTTTTGTGTAATATGCCGGTAGGCTGATTTCCGTAATGTATCGAGTTCGTACAATATTTTTGCAATCATGGGTTTTATTTCTGCCTGATAACCTTTATCCTCGATAAATCCCCAGTATTCCATATTAAAAATATATCGTGCCACAGGTGATTTGAACTCTTCAACAGTAAGACCAGGCAAAATTTTATGAATAGTAAAATCGGGCTCCCAGAGAATATTGGCTCCATAGGATAGTACTTCTTCAGGTACATGGGTATCTATTTGAATTACCTCCTTCAAATATCCTTTTTTTGTAATGACTATATTGTAGTCGCAATTGAATTGCAATGTAAAACCATAGGCACCAAGCCGGCCGGTTACCATATTGTCTATTACTTTGTTGTTTTCCAGCACTTTCACTGAAGTACCGCTTATCCGTTCATCATTATACTTAATGGCACCGAAAGCGACTATTTGATTTTTGGCAGGTTGCGTGTTGGAAGAGATCAGCAGTAGCGAAAGAGAAAAAATAATTGCGGGTGCAGGTAATTTCTTCATGC
>CAYUAV010000632.1:0-2714 GCA_964442665.1 uncultured Bacteroidales bacterium | reverse complement strand
CACAAGAGTATTAACATCACTGAAATCGCTCAGTTGGTATGTTTTACCGTCGGTTGCTTTCAGTTTAAAATCGGGAGCCTTATCTTTTATGTTTAGTGTATATGCCATAATATTGAATTTTACAGTTTGATGTTTTAACAAAATTATGGCATTTTAGTTCAGAAAAAAACCGCACAATCTAAATGTGCGGCTTGGATTGCAGGTATACTATTAAGAACGGTGGATAATTACGCACCAACCTCAACTTTATACTTGATTTTTACAACAAGATCCAGCTTTGTTGTTACATCCTCACTCAAAATACCCTTCACTTTGATGGTATATTCGTCTTCTTCGAGGAATTCCTTCAGGCTTTCCTCGGTCAGTGTGAGATTTACCATAAGCAGGCCATTGGCAATATTCTCGGCCGAACCCAGTAATATTTCAGAATGTTTTGCAGATTTAATATATACTTTAATCCAATCAAAGGCATCAAGGTTTTGGTTGGGAGTAAGCATCTCAAGTCTGGCTTCTTCAATAGTAATATCCTTCAGGTTGCCTATATCCCCGCCATTTTCTTTAACTTCTGCTTCGATATCCGATTTCAGTACTTTTTCAACAAAAGTATACTCTCCGGAAGAAGAAGGATCGACAGAAAAAGGAATCTCTTTGTACCCTGTTGTAAATGAAAAATCAATCAGGTCATTAAACCATTCACAGGATGTCAGCAGAATAGCAATAAAGCTAAAACCAATAATTCGGTAGAACAGATTTCTTTTCATAGTACTATTATTTTTTGGTAATTAATTCATTAATACTGATTAGTCCATAGAGAATAAAAATTTTATGTATCCTATTGGTAGTTAAATAGTATGGTCTTCAGGGTTAATATCCGCAAGTTAATATTTTTATCCAGCATAAACTTCCATTTATTGAGTAACAATGGATATTCATCAACTAATTTGATCGATATGTTGATAAAGACGTATATACTAATAAACAAAATACAAAGGAAATGGATTATTCCTGGAAAAACTTTACCACACTTGTTGCAGAAGACGATCCATTGAATTACAGGTATATCGAACTACTGCTATCCCGACGAACAGGCGTAAATATAATCTGGGCAAAAGATGGTCGGGAGGCTCTGAATATTTGCCGGAAACAGAAAGATATTGATATTGTTCTTCTCGATCTGCAATTACCGGAACTCGATGGGTTCAAAACACTGCAAATGATTAAAATGCACAATCCGTATCTGCCTGTTATTATCCAGACAGCAAATTCATGGAATAACGAGGAAGAGAATTGTTCGAAGGCCGGATGCGACGGATTTTTCAATAAACCTTTAAATATTGACGAGCTTTTACTCAAAATGGATGCATGTTTAAAAGCTTATACTTCTATTAGGCAAACTCAGCCTAATGCATAGTTTCACAGCATAATTTCCGCTTTTCTTGATGTTATTATTATTGTTTTGCTAATACTTCTATTTACTATTTTTATTTCTCCCCTCATTAACTCGAGCTTTTCAATTTCAACATCATTTTGCCGAAAAAACATATTTTTACTTATATTGGTATGAATTATCAAGATAAATGAAAATGAATACACTTATTAATCTATTTGAGGAAAGTGTTAAAAAATTCCCTGATAATGTGTATCTCTGGCAAAAAACCGGTGACGAATATCAGGGTTCGACTTACAAAGAAACCCGAAAACAGGTTCATGAATTTGCGGCAGGACTGATGAAGATCGGACTTCAACCGGGCGACCGTGTAACATTACTTTCTGAAGGACGCAACGAATGGGTTATCAGTGAATTAGGTGTTTTATATAATGGAGCCATAAATGTCCCGCTTTCGATTAAACTAAATGAATCGGATGAAATTGCGTTCCGGATGAAACATTCGGCTTCAAGATTAGCTATCGTATCAGGCAGACAATTACAAAAAATTCATAGCATCTGGAAGTCACTTCCTGAACTGGAATTGATCATAAGTCTTGATAAAACCGGAATAAAAGATCCACGCATACGTTATTTTGAAGATATAACAGATACAGGAAAAAAATTCCTTGAATCAAATACCAAAGAATTTGAAAAACGCTATTCTTCGGTCACGGATTATGCCAATATATGTTATACATCGGGAACTACAGCTGATCCGAAAGGTATTATCCTATCTCACCGGAATTACACTGCCAATGTCGAACAGTCAACAAGCCTGCATTCGATACCGGAAGACTACATTACCTTGCTGATTTTACCCTGGGATCATTCCTTTGCTCATACATGCGGAATATATTCCATAATGAAATACGGGGCAAGTCTTGCTTCAGTCGAACCGGGTTCTTCACCCCTTGAAACGATAAAAAACATTCCTAAAAATATCCGGGAAATAAAACCGGCATTTTTACTCAGTGTCCCCGCACTTGCAAAGAATTTCAAAAATAATATTGAAAAAACTATTCAGACAAAGGGACAAACCACGGAAAAATTATTTCGATTCGCACTGCGCATTGCATACGATTATAACGGAATTGGATGGAACCGGGGGAAAGGTCTTTCGTTATTTATTTGGCCCCTGTATAAATTATTTGACATCATTCTGTTTAAAAAAATTCGCGATGGCTTTGGTGGCCGGTTAAAATTTTTTGTTGGTGGCGGGGCGCTTCTCGATATCGAACTGCAACGTTTTTTCTTTGCCATAGGAATTCCTATGTATCAGGGATAT
>CAYUAV010000631.1:0-2717 GCA_964442665.1 uncultured Bacteroidales bacterium | reverse complement strand
AATGGGACTTGTTAAAACAGTACTATGGGTTTTTAATAGGTTTTGAGTCCGCATCCCTTCAGGAAATTGCTAATAAACATAAGCTTTCCAAAGAAAGGATAAGGCAAATCTCACTGAAATTGTTTAAAATCATTGATTCTGCTATCAGTAACCTGGAAAGTAATAACAAACCAGATACTTATCCATACCTGCATAATGATGCTTTTACAATAACCAGTGAATACGAAAAATCAATTAATCAAAAAGAGAAAACGGGTTTTTCCAGGATGTTTATTACATACGTATTAAGTAGGCTGATTCATACCCGAGATTATTACTTCCTAAACACATCAACCAAGAGAAATCATATTTCGGGCATATTTATTCACAGAAACATAAAATTTTCCTTTGAGGCGTTTTATCAGGATATTGAGAAAATTACGCGTCTGCAGAGAAAAAGTTTTTACAGGTTCCCCGTTAACTATATCTTTCAGAAATATGGGTTCATCGGAGGGAATATTTATGATACAAAAACAGACTATGAAGAAAAGGTTTTAAATGCTATCTTGATTCTATTAAGCTCTATCCCGGGAAAGATTGAATATTATCTACAAAACGGATATTTGATGGTTCGAAGGAATTCACACAAATAGTCCTTTCAATCTGTTAATTACCTTTGTACATTAGTTTGAAATATTTAGAAAAATCACGTTATCTGCTTAAACCATAAGTTTACGGAAGAAAAAGACAAATTTTATCAAATATTTTTACCAGTAGCCATCAAGTTTTTCGTATAATAAATTGAAAGTAAATTATTATATTGCATTCACATATCCAATTAAATGCAATATATATAAACCTTACGTTATGACTATACGGCAAGAAGTTGTTTCATATCTGTTGGAAGATTCTCCGGAGTCAAGAAAAGCATTGCGTAGTCTGGTAAAAAAAGACGGTTGGGCAGACTTTATCTGTGAAGACGAAAAAAACAAATTACGGATAGAGAATTACCTGGATGGAGTAATGTCGGAACGTGTTATGAGGGTTTTTGAAAAGATGCTTCAAAAAGACCAACGTTTAAGGAGAGAATTCGAACAACGCAAAAGGCTAAATGATAGGATCATTCAGTTGGTTCCATGGGTTGGTACTCTGGAAAAAGCTCATGAAGCATTTGAAGAAAAATATAGGAACAGGGAATTTACCCTTAAACCGGTATTGAAAGCTGAAAAAAGAAAACATGTATTTGTTCGTTGGTCGGTTGCAGCTTCTATAGTATTATTATTGGGGTTAGGCTTATTATATGTGATCCCTCCTAAAAATCAACCCTCAAATGATGAATTGTTTGCTGAATATTATGAGCCCCTTAAGGAAAAACAATCGAAGAACCTTTTAATGCATAGCGATGGGTTAATCCAAGTAAGGGAAAAATACTATAATAAAGATTATCATGCTGCTCTTTTACTTATAGAAAATCTTCCGGATAACATTAATATAAAAGCAGAAAAAGAATTTTTCTATGGTTTGTCATTGATGGAATTGGATTATTATGAAGATGCTATAGAAAAGTTTGTTTCATTACTTGAACAGGAAAACCTCAGATACCTTCCACGTGTCTACTGGTATTTAAGCCTATGTTATTTAAAAACCGGCGAGATAGAGAAATCAACGGAATTACTAAACTACTTGGTAGAAACACGAGGTTATAATTATCATAATGCCGAAAAGCTGTTAAATCAATTACAGTAATTTCTTTCTGTATATTAAAAGTATCAATACCAGGCAAAGTATAAGCGGGGGGATTATATATCTTGACAAAATAAAATGCTTAAAGATCGAATCGGAGTTGCCTGCCAAAATAATTCCGGACCAAAGTTGCGGATCAGCATTCTCAGGGCTTTCATTTTCAAAATACCGGATTTTCGCCTGGCGTAAAGCTTCTGCTTTTGTCTTTCCTTTTATCAGGTTCCAACAAAAGGTCCAAATTATTTGCGTGGCTGTTTCAGTAGGAGCTGACCAGAGTGAAATTACGATAGAGGGAACGCCAGTGTTGGCAAAACCTCTGCCAATACTCAGAATTCCTTCACCCTCAACGACAGCTCCCGATCCGGAATAACAGCTCATTATTATGGCTAGATTGGAGTTAATATTCAAATTACTAACTTCATAAGCATACAAATAGCTCTTTTTTATGGAATCAACCGGGCTGAAGAGTATTTTTGAAAAGGAAGGGTTTAAATTATCTTCCCAGCCATGGGCATAGCAATTAAGTATTTGATAAGAATTATTGTTTATAAAACGGTCCTTTGTAGCTTTTTTGCCAATGACCGCTCGTCCCATAAGCATAAATGACAATTTTCTTAGTGGCCTGTAGACTTCATTGATGGGTGTAACCGAATCCGGAGAATTTGAATAGTCCGGTGCATAACCGATAAAGTTATTCCAAAAAGGTAATTTTTTGGTCCTTACATTAACCAACCATGTTGTCGAAAATGCATATGCAATCGGATAATCCTTTATCAAATAGGCCTCGTCGGTGAACATATTCATGGGATTTCCTTTTTCAGGTTTTGTTATTAATGCATCGAAACTAATCAGGCTTAAATCTCCGTCAGGTACAATAATCAATTCCTTTCTCTGAATAGCATCCTCAATCGGATCTAAAAGCTTTGTATATAAATAGTATGCAGACTCAATATATCTCGAATAATTATAAGAATAAAAGCTTCTTAAAGACGATA
>CAYUAV010000630.1:0-2727 GCA_964442665.1 uncultured Bacteroidales bacterium | reverse complement strand
TACGTATACATGGCCTACAGGACTTGCCGCTGGAGTATATTATTTCGTCATTACATCTGATCAGAAGAGTCTTTTGTACTTTAAAGGTCAATTAGCGGTAAAACCGGCGCCACCAGGACCGAAGCCTCTACCCCTTGAAGAGAATTGATGAAAGGTTGATTCATGAATCGACTAACAAAGATTCTTGTGGCTGCAGTTGTTACGTTTACTTTCTATTCATATTCAACTGCAGAAGTATATCCTCTTCTAGTACCGCAAGGTTACGAAAAGTCTAATCTATCGTTTATTTCAAGTGATTTGGGTTCAGAAAATATGGTAGGCCAAATTCTATTTCCAAGTTCTGGTAATCTTGGGAAATCCTTCAGGATTATGCTTATTCAGTCCTATACAGGCGAGAGGCAAATAAATCCTGAAGGATTGGATATTATTGAACCACATACATTTCAAGCAATAGAGATGGCAGGTGTTGGGCTTTCATTACAAAAGGTCTTTCTTTCTTTCATGTTCGATAGACCCTATTTCTATCATACTAGACTTGATGCAGACGAATTTTTTTCGGAAAGAACAACAGAGGTAAGATCTTTTACATTTACTTTTGCCACTGAAATTGAAAAAATTCATTTTGGATCAAGGATTAGTTATTATTTGTTAGAGAATTCAGATGAGACAAAACAGTACAGTGATACTTATTCAAGCATTTACAGCGGTGATGGCCACGGTTTAGGAGTATCTTTCTTCTTTTTAAAATATTTCAGGAAAGGATCATTATGCATAGATTATAAGCCATCGGCACACATTAGCACGAAAGTAACTCATAATTCATTTCAACTTTCAACCGGATCAACAAGCAACATAGTAGAATCCGCATCTGTGATCGGTAACTATGAGATTTTTAACCAACTTCGTTTCATAGCTAAATATGAATATAAGGTTTATCCCATGGGTTATGATTTTTTTTCAGAAAATGAAAAGTCACATAATTATTTAATAGGACTAAAGTGCATAGTTGATTCTTCATTAAGTTTGGATGTTGGTTATTATAATTGTAACGATGCATATTTCAAATATTATCCGAATAACGCTAATAATTATGACCAAAAGTACATTTTATCTGGATTGAGCTATAATATCAATAATTATAGTTTTTATTTACATCTAGCGAACAGTCATTTTCTAAGTAAACAAAGGGGTGTAACTTCATTTTTTACTGGATTAAGTGTAAAGTTGTAATATCCGGCTAAAAATAATTTATGGAATTTTTTTGATTGGAGGTGTCACCATGAGATTCTTTAAAGTCATTGCGACTATAACAGTTTCTTTGTTTTCATTCTCTACCTGTCTATATGGTCAAATGTATTCCGATTATTCGACCTACGAGTCTAACGATTTTAAATTAATTGCATCAAATGATGGTTATTTATGCCATGATTCATTCTCAGAACCTTTATTAGAACTAACTAAGTATCCGGGTATTGAAAGTCTACATTCTTATGGACTATTGGTTGGTGTTATAGGTGATGACGATAAAAGGTGTTCTGCATATCTTCCAAGCACTGGTCCTGTATGGCATCCACAAAAACAATCAAAGTCTATTGACGCAGTCAATGATATGATATATGACGATATGAATCAGCAAAAAGGTCATAATCCAATAGGTATTCAAGTCAAAGAGTCTATAATATCTTTTGATGATGAACCATTTGTAATAATAGCTTATATGATTACCAATATAAATGAGCATAAAAGGTTGGACAGCCTATATATTGGTTTAGATTGTGATTATGATGTGCCAGGCGATGATATAGCAAGTTATGCTGATGATGACATTTGTATGTACGATTCGTTGGATAAAATAGCAATGATGTATAATTATGATGGCAGTGGAATTACATTGGGGTTGCAGAATATGGAAACAGAAAGTGCAAAATATGGATGTTGGATTAAAAAAAATGATCCACAAGATGATAATGATCAAATAAAATTGTTGGAAGGAATGAGTAAGTGTAATGATGGTGTTCCAGATGATTGGAAGTTTCTAGTAGCAAATGGGCCATATACGTTGGAGGCTGGTGAAAATATTATTTTGGCCTTTGCGATGATTTGCGCATCTAATCCTAAAAGTATAGTTGGACTCGGTAATGCTGCAACGAATGCTTGGAGAGAAACTAGTTCTACGGCGATATTTGGTGTTTCAAATGTGCAGTCTTTTCAGAATATAGATAATGTGTTGTCATCTGATAACGATCTAAAATTTGAACCTCCAAGTTTCTATCCAAATCCATTTAATTCTAAGATAGAAATATCATTTATTCTTAAGACCCCAAGTAACGTTAAAGCAGATATATATAATATAATTGGTCAAAAAGTTGCAATAATATTTGATCAATATTATAACATTGGACCACACATAATAAATTGGAATACGGATCACCTTGCAAGTGGAACATATTTCATGAGAATTGAAATAGCTGAAAATGGTTATTCAAAGGTAAAAAAAGTTGTGTTAATGCGATAAAAAATGGTTGTTGTCAGCATTATGTAAAGTGAGTGATATAAATTCGTTACGTTGTGTTTGCCAATAATCATATTGACTAATTTTTCCGACTTGCTTTTCTACGATAGGATCTTTGCCTGTAGTGACTCTGTCCAGGAAGAGGATCTCCTCTTGGATGTCGGGGGCGAGGTAGAGGAGCTTCATGATCTGGGTGATGCGGGCGCAGGTCACCC
>CAYUAV010000629.1:2239-2728 GCA_964442665.1 uncultured Bacteroidales bacterium | reverse complement strand
AGGACTTCAAGACGAGGGTGTAATGGCAACCGCCAAGCATTTTGCAGCGAATAATTTTGAAAGGAATCGCTTTAATGTAAGCGCTGAAATTAATGAACGCACACTTCAGGAGATCTACTTTCCTGCATTCAGGGCCTGCACCGAAAAGGCAAATGTAGGTGCCTACATGTCGGCATATAATAAGATCAATGGTACCTGGTGCTCACATAATAATTACCTCCTCAATCAAACGCTTAAAGGAGATTGGAATTTCAAGGGATTTGTTATGTCCGACTGGGGTGCTACCCATAGCGGAATTGCTGCTGCCCTGGGAGGACTGGATCTGGAAATGCCTGCCGGAGATAATATGAACAGCACTAATCTTATGCCTTATATCAATAACGGAACACTTAGTGAATCGGTAATCGACGATAAAGTGAGGAGAATCCTGTATGAGCTGTTCCGGTTTGGATTTTTCGACCGGGACCAGACCATTTCTAGCATACCCCT
>CAYUAV010000629.1:0-2229 GCA_964442665.1 uncultured Bacteroidales bacterium | reverse complement strand
CCGTAACGGGTCAGATTGCTCTCGATGCAGCACGGGGAGGTATTGTCTTACTAAAAAATGATTCCATTCTTCCGCTATCTCCCGATACCATTCAGAAAATAGGCATCGTTGGCGATTTCCCGGATACGTATGTCGCAGGAGGAGGAAGTTCATACACCTCGCCTTTTCATTATATCAGCGTTCTCGATGGCATTGACAGCCTGGTGGGGCAGGGTATTGAAGTGGTTTACAGTTCGCCGACACTTACAAGAGATTCAGCGTATCTGTATTCCATATTTTATACCGACACGATCAGCATGCAGCGAGGTCTGGAAGCTGATTATTTCGATAATATCAACCTTTCGGGATCGCCTGTATACAGTCGCATCGATCAGCAAGTCAACTTTTACTGGACCGGGTCCCCCGGTGTTACAGGCATAGGTGCCGATAATTTTTCCATTCGATGGTCCGGATATATCATTCCGTCTGAAGATGGATTGTACGATTTTTCGGTAGCCAGTGATGATGGCTTCCGGTTGTATATCAACGATACCATTTTTATGGAAGACTGGACCGATCATGCTACGCAATACAGTAACCGGAGAGCATACTTATCTTCAGGTATTAAATATCACATTGTACTTGAATATTATGAGAATGGAGGAATTGCCGAGATTCGCATGGGATACCTGGATTTAGCTGCCGTTATTCAGGCAGCTGCACTGCTGGCCGCCGACGTCGATGTAATGATAGTGTGTGAGGGATTCGGTTCGGAGAATGAAGGAGAGGGCTGGGACCGGACTTTTGAACTTCCTTATCTTCAGGCTGAAGTTATTGATGCTGTTGCAGATGTTAATGATAATACCATTGTTGTGCTGTTTGCCGGAGGCGCGGTTGAAACCTCCCCCTGGCTTGATAAGGTCAAAGGATTTATTCATGCCTTTTACCCCGGGCAGTATGGTGGTTATGCCCTGGCCGAAATCCTCTTTGGTGATGTAAATCCAGGCGGGAAACTACCTTTTTCATTCGACGAGGAATGGGCGGATAATCCGGCCTATAACGATTATTATGCTGCCGGGTCATATGATGCGATGCCTTATTCGGAGGGAATATTTGTTGGTTATCGCTATTATGACACAGCTTCCACTGTTGTTCCATTATATCCTTTTGGCTACGGTCTTTCCTATACAACCTTCGGATATGCAAACCTGACCCTTGTACCCGACGATGAATTGGATTTCACTACATTGAATGTCAGTTTTGATATCACAAATACGGGAGACAGGGCCGGAAGTGAAATTGCACAGCTTTACATTCACGACCTGGAATCGGAATTAATTCGTCCGGAAAAAGAATTGAAAGCTTTTAAGAAAGTATGGCTCGAACCTGCAGAGACCAAAGTGATCAACTTCAGTATTCCGCTCAGGGCTTTTAAATATTATAAGGAATCGCTGGGAGAATGGGATTTTGACCCGGGTGATTTTGAGATCCTTATCGGAGCCTCTTCGCAGGATATTCGTCTGCGAGATACGCTGTCCCTGGAGGATGAAATGGTTATGCCCGAAGCCTTAAAGTTGTATCCTCACGATAATGGGATTTTTATAGAATCCGAACCCTATTATTCTATCAGATTTTCGAGGGATATGGAATGCATCGGTTCTGAATTCTATGTCCGCAATTATTCCGGCCAAAGTAAGGTCGATTCGTTTTCAGTGAGCGACCTGCAGGGATGTGGGACATCTGTTATTACTTTCCACTCAGACCAATCGCTGGATTTCCTTACAGAATATTTCATCGACATACCGAATGGTTATTTTGTCGATGACTTAGGGAAAAATTTTAAGGGCTTCACCTCGAAAGATGACTGGAATTTTAAAACGAATGCTGAAACACCGGTTAGTATTGAAAATGAGAATAGTCCATCCTCTTTCTACCTGTTCCCGAATCCTGCCAAAGATAAACTAACTATCTTTTTCACAAAGGCTATGGCCCCGGTGCGTCTGGAACTGACTGATTTGAACGGGACAATTCTTTATAACACTACCACAGATAAAGACCAGGTGTTTTATCATTTGGATTTGTCAGGTATACCGCCGGGAACCTATATGCTGAATATGCTGAATGATGAAGTCAGTTATTCGGAGAAAGTGGTTGTTTTATAGGGATATAATTTTTTACGTTGGTAACATTCCGCTGCATACAAACAACTACTCCTGCTGTAATCCGGCAGATGCGACGGTTTTTCTGTTT
>CAYUAV010000628.1:0-2736 GCA_964442665.1 uncultured Bacteroidales bacterium | reverse complement strand
TACCGGAAAATACAGAATAAGGCCATGAGCCGGCATCAGCTTGCCGGACCGTTAAGCGAGTTTTTGGGCACTGTAGTTATAGTATCCGTAATGGTCTATGGTGGAAGCCTTATTTTATCGGCAAGCCAGGCTATGCTTCGTCCCTCGATGTTCATTGCCTATATTGTTTTCTTCTATTCTATTATTCAACCCACAAAAGCTTTTTCCTCAGCCTTTTATAATATCCAGAAAGGTCTTGCTTCCATGGAACGTATCGACAGGATATTATATACAAAAAATCCTATTATAAACACACCTGATCCGAAACCAATTCATGTACTGAACGAAGCCATAGAATTTCAGGATGTCTGGTTTCGTTATGGCGATGAGTATGTACTAAAGAATATAAGTTTAAGTATTAAGAAGGGTAAGACAGTTGCCCTGGTAGGTCAGTCTGGTGCCGGAAAATCAACACTGGTCGATCTTATTCCAAGATTTTACGATATCGAAAAAGGAAGTATTACGATAGATGGAACCAATATAAGAGAATTTAAAATCAGCGAGTTACGAAATCTTTTTGGAATAGTGAACCAGGAACCTATACTTTTTAACGATACGCTGTTTAATAACATTGCTTTTGGTAGTGATAATGCATCGGAGGAGGATATTTTCCATGCTGCCAAAATTGCAAACGCCCATGAATTTATCCTGGCAACAGAAAACGGATACCAAACCGGAATTGGCGACCGGGGAAGCAAATTATCCGGTGGCCAGCGTCAACGAATCAGCATTGCCAGGGCCATACTCAAAAATCCTCCAATCCTGATTCTCGATGAAGCAACATCGGCCCTCGATACAGAATCGGAGCGTTTGGTTCAGGAGGCCATTGATAATCTTATGAAGCATCGCACCAGTGTGGTTATAGCTCATCGATTATCTACAATTCGTAATGTCGACTTGATATTTGTTCTTCATGAAGGTGAAATCATTGAAAAGGGAAGTTATAAGCAGTTACTGGAATTGAACGGAGAATTTAAAAAGCTGCATGACAACCAATTCAAGTGAAAAACTAAATTATTTTTCCAGCTCAATCCAAATTAAACGCACCATTTTTCGTAAAATGCGTTTCCCTCAACTGACTAATTAACAATGCGGTCAGAAAATTAATAAAGATGATATGTGCCGGAACATGAATTGACATTTTATTATAAAGAATATACCTGGTTAGTACTGTCCATATTCGTCAAGACTTCAAAGCTGGAGCGTGATGAGTGAGGAATTATTCACCCGCTTTCAGCCGGTTCACAAGGGCTTCGCCGTTCGAACCCTCCTGCATACTTTTGTATAAAAAATGGCTGGTAATCCGGTAAAGACAAATCATTGAGCGGAGAGCGAGGGATTCGAACCCCCGGTCCCACATAAGCAGGACAACAGATTTCGAGTCTGCCCCGTTCGACCACTCCGGCAGCTCTCCAATGAATGAAATGCAAATATATTTAATCTGGATTATCTGGAATAATCCGTAAAAGAGAAGCTGACTTTGGTTCCGATAAAACAGAACATCGGCCAGCGAATGCGGAGAGAGAGGGATTCGAACCCCCGGTACCTTACGGTACAACGGTTTTCAAGACCGCCGCATTCGACCACTCTGCCATCTCTCCGGGGACGCAAAAGTATGAATTTTTTTTATAATCCATTTTATCTTCTGTGAAAATAATTTCCGATTTGAGACACGGTTCGGAATCACACTGAAAAGGATATCAACCAGTCAATTAAATTAAAATCCGGTTGTAGCATTTCCGGGTAGAAACTGTAGTATTCTTTTACTACTTTTACACTCTTTTTGCATCAAGATGGAATTTGAAACTCATACGCTTAAAAACGGAATAAGACTTGTTCACAAAAGGGTGGATTCTCCTGTTGCTCATTGCGGTGTTATCATAGAAACAGGCTCGAGGGATGAAAAGGATGATGAACTTGGTATGGCACACCTGGTCGAGCACCTGCTGTTTAAAGGAACATCCAAAAGAAGGGCATACCACATCCTGAGCAGAATGGAAGATGTTGGCAGTGAAATCAATGCCTATACAACCAAGGAGGAAACATGTGTTTATTCAACTTTTTTTAAAGACTATTACAGAAGGGCACTGGAACTGATGAGTGACATCATATTCAATTCTGTCTATCCTGCCAAAGAGATAGAAAAAGAAAAGGATGTCATCATCGATGAGATAAATTCATGCAAGGATTCACCCTATGAATTGATTTTTGACGAGTTTGAAGAGCTTGCATTCGACGGCAATTCAATCGGGCACAATATCCTTGGTGAAGAGAAATACCTGAAATCATTTACACGGGAGGATATTCTTCAATTTGTCGCTAACAATTATCATACCAACGAAATGGTGATTTCGTCAGTCGGAGGCATACCTTTTGAAAAACTGATAAAATTGTCTGAAATATATTTTGGTAGCCAGCCTGCCAGATTGAACAGGAGGTCAGGAACATACAAAGAAAACTATAAGGTTTTCAACAAAACAGTCGAAAAGAAAACTTACCAGGTTCATTGTGTGATGGGAAACCTGGCATATAACACCAAAGATGAAAAGAGATATGCCCTCTTCCTGCTGAATAATCTGCTGGGAGGACCCGGGCTGAATTCACGGCTGAACATGACATTAAGAGAAAAGAACGGCTATGCCTATAATGTGGACTCTTCATACAATGCTTACAATGAAACGGGAATCATCAACATCT
>CAYUAV010000627.1:0-2749 GCA_964442665.1 uncultured Bacteroidales bacterium | reverse complement strand
CGGTTATCTCTTGGTCTACAGACATCTGTAATGAATTTTAACCAGTATTTTAACAGACTGGAGAATATTGACCAAAATGACGCAACTTTCCGGTATAATCTTAATGTTATTCGTTTCAATACAGGATCTGGAGTTTTTTTTGAGACTGAACACTATTTTATAAGTTTTTCCGTACCTTCCATCATAAAAAACAATCTTGATCCTGATGATAAGGAAGGTGAAAAACAATTGCGTCAGTATTTTTTATCTGCGGGGTATTTAATTTATCTTCATCCTTTGTATAGATTGAAACCGACCATTATGGTGCGACATACCGATAATCTTCCAACCCAGTTTGATGTTAACCTTTATTTTCTCTATAATGAAAAGATTTGGGCAGGTGTGTCCTATCGATACAATAATTCGGTTAATATCTCCAGTAAAATACTTATCTCCCAATCTTTCAGTGTCGGATTGGCTTATGATATCGGAATAGGCGCCGTAAACCGGGTCAATATGGGATCGGCTGAAATTTTAATAAACTATATTTTCAAGCAACCCAAAAAACGCATAATCAATCCCCGTTATTTTTAGTATGAAGTTACTGAATTCCAAATATATCGATAGACTGATCATTTTGATTATCCTCTCTATGATATCTGCATTTTGTTTATACGGTCAAACCATAAATGATTTGTCCAATTTGAATAAGGAGAAGTTAAAAAAAGCCGATGAATATTATGAATTGCAGGGGTATCGACAGGCTCTTGCCTTATATCTCGAAATTGTCCGGAAGGCTGAAAACGATACGGTACTTATCCTCAGGATCGCCAATTCTTACAGAATGCTTAACGATCATACAAATGCTGAAGAATGGTACAGGAAGGTTGTGGTCAATCATGAGGCAGATATAAGTCCGAAATACAAATTGTACTTTGCTCAGGAACTAGCTACAAATGGGAAGTACGATGAAGCGCTCTATTGGTTTAAAGAGTATTATAAATCAGCAGAAAAAGATCCGCGCGGGTTGGCAGGCATTAAGAGTATCGAAAACCTTTCATCGCTCTGGTACGATACCATATTTTATGTTGTTTATCCGATTCAGCTGAGCACGCAGTATTCGGAGTTCTGCCCGGCTTATTATAAAAATAAAATTGTCTTCCTGACGGACAATGATGATTCCAGGACAGGTTTTTTTTCCTGGTTTATTTCCGAACCTGATTCGAACGGGAATTTAATCGAAGCCGTTCCATTGGAGAATCATTTAAAGACCGAGTATAACGCAGCACCCCTTACATTTTATGAAAGTGGCACAAAAGTGATCTTCAGCGAGAACTATACTCCCGGAAAATTGAATAAAAAAGAGATTAATGAAATACCATTGCAGCTTTTTTCAGCCGATGTCGGTCCGGACGATCAGTGGACAAACCCTGTATTGTTGCCCTTTGTCAGGAAAGAATATTCTTATACACAACCCTCGGTTTCGGAGGAAGGAATGACACTCTATTTTTCTTCCAATATGTCGGGAGGATACGGAGGTGCCGATATTTATAAAAGCGAAATAAAAAACGGTACCTGGAGCGATCCCGAGAATCTGGGATCAACCATTAATACTCCGGGGGATGAAATGTTCCCGTTTATTTTCCAGGATACAGTTCTATTTTTCTCTTCCGACGGACACGGAGGTTTGGGCGGACTTGATATATTAAAAATAAACCTAACGGATAATCAGAATAGAGCTGAACTTATCGGTGTCCCTATCAATTCCTCAGGTGATGACTTCAGTATCGTACTGAGTAAGGATGGCCTGAATGGATATTTTTCTTCCGACAGACCGGAAGGAGCAGGCAGGGACGATATTTACAGAATTAAAGTCATTCGTATTACATTCACCATCAAGATCATCGATGAAAGTACTACACTCCCTGTTTCAAATGTAGGCATTTTTACCCATGATGAGCAAAAGATCGGCGTTACGGATGAAAATGGCAGTTGTACATTAACCATTCCTGTTAGCCAGGTATTTGAGCTTAAAATTAAAAAGGATAATTATGAATCAAAAGTATATGCATTTGAACCGTTCAAAGTGGCTAACAAAAGGTTTGAGGTTATAACGATCAGAGAGGGTAAAGAGCTACCTCAGGAAAATGTCATCTATAAAGTACAAATATTTGCCAGCAGGAAGCCTGCCACCAAACGGGAACTAAAAAGAAAGTATAGAGGCCCTCTGATAGTCAACAATTTCTATGAGGATGACTGGTATAAATATTCTATCGGGGAATACACGTCTTATGCCGATGCCAAAGAACAGCTTATCAACTGTAAGGTGTACGATGCATTTATCATTGCTTATATCGACAGCAGGAAAGTCAATATAGTCCAGGCGAAAGAAGCCACTAACGAAACCCATATCAAGTCACCGATTACAAGAGAGGATATTATTATGTTTTCCGGGGAATAAAGGATTGTCATACCCGTTCCAGGAGTATAAGATAAGTCATAATCAATATGCCCGATCAGATACAGAAAGGATGAGGATAAAGGGTTGACGGAGTGGAGAGGTGAGGATAAATACATGAGAAAAAGTATGCTGATCTCACGCGGCACGGAGGGATTTTTCACTTAATTTAAACTAAATGTCCATAAGTTTGTATTACTCATGGCATTTCACATTTTCTAAAAATATAGTGTGAAAAAATCAAGATTAGAAGCTTTCAGTGACGGAGTATTTGCTATCGTCATGACCCTGCTGGTTATTGAACTATCAGTT
>CAYUAV010000626.1:0-2775 GCA_964442665.1 uncultured Bacteroidales bacterium | reverse complement strand
CTATCCAATATAACTTATATAGATCTTAGTAATAATCAACTCAGCGGTTCCATTCCGGAATCTATTGGTAATTTATCCTATTTACAAAGTTTTAATTTAGATCAGAATCAATTAAGTGGGCCAATACCAGAAAGCATCGGTAATTTATCCAGCTTAATTGGTGCCGATTTCAGTACGAATCAATTAAGTGGGCCAATACCCGTAAGCATCGGTAATTTATCCAGCTTAATAGGTATTATGCTGAATGAGAATCAACTGAGTGGGCCAATACCGGAAACTATTGGTAATTTATCTAATATAACGCATTTAGGTCTTGGGGGGAATCAATTAAATGGACCGATTCCGGAAAGCATTGGCAGTTTATCCAACTTAGAAGTTCTTTATCTTTATACTAATCAATTAAGCGGGCAAATCCCGGAATCAATTGGTACTTTATCGAATTTACAATGGCTTGATCTTTATGAAAATCAATTGAATGGCCCGATTCCAGCTTCAATCGGAGATTTATCCAATATAACGCATATAAACCTTAGTATCAATCAACTTAGCGGACCAATCCCTGCAAGCATTAGTAATTTAACTTTTCTGAATACTTTTTATGTGATTGATAACCGGTTTACTTATGAAGACTTACTGCCTGCACTTGGCATCCCGGATTATTTATATTCACCTCAGGCTAATATAGGCCAGGCGGCAACAATTGAGCTTAACCCGGGTGAAACCTACACAATCGACCTGGGTATTGATGAAGGAGTTACCACCAACCAGTACCGCTGGCTGAAAGATGGCGCTGAAATTGCCATTACATCAGCAAATAGCTATACAATTACTGCGAATAACGAAGGAGATGCAGGAGTATATACCTGCGAGGTGACCAATCCTGACTTGCCTTTGCTTACACTATATAGTGAGCCGGTGACAATTGAAGTTACCTCAGGACCCCAGGAATATACATGGACGGTTACCAACACACTCGACTCGGATCCTGTCGATTGCCGGAATAATCTTGATAATCCCGATTTTCCCGGGATCAATTCGCTGCGCTGGGTGCTGGAAAAAGTCAATGCCAGTCCCGAAGGAAGCATGCATACCATACTTTTCGATATTCCCGGAACAGCTCCCCATACAATCGAGATCGACAACTACAATAATACTTCGTTATCCATAGGCAGAAAAGTAATTATAGACGGATCAACCCAGCCCAGGAATGGCTATTCAGGGAATGATCCGTTGATACATATTAAAGCCAAAGTATATGACCTCAATCTTAACCGGGGTATTTATGATGGTCTTGTGTTGACCCCAGAAGGTTCGGGAAGTACTATCAGGGAACTTGAGGTCAGTCACTTCCTGTTCACCGGTATCTATGCTTCGTCCGATAACCGGATTGAAAATAATGTCGTCCATTCCTGTGGTCACCCTCTTTACGATGCAAGGGCAATACAGGTAGGAGGAAATAATAATATTATAATAGGTAACTATATCGGAACCGACAGGAACCTGAATGAAGGTCTGGCTAATATCGGAAGCGGAATCATTGTTAGCGGAGGATCAAACAATACTATCGGAGGAAGGCTGTTACAGCACCAGAATATGCTGATGAACAATAATGACGAATCCAATTGTCATCCTGCCGCTATTGTTATCAACGGTTATAATGAATGGTGCCCCGAACAGGCATATGATCCGGAACTTTTAACATGTCAATTTAATAAGATTACAGGGAACAGGATATTCAATAACCTGGGTAAAGCCATAAAACTTTATGAATCGAATCAAAACAAATCCGTTCCTTTAATTACCGATATTGATGCAACGACCATTAGCGGTACAGCAGCTCCCGGCGATACTGTGGAAGTATTCGGGAGCACAGGTCCTCAGAATGCAAATCAGTTAATTACTTTCATAAAGGCTGATGCATCAGGGAACTGGACAGTCACAGGCTTTCCGATAAACGAAGGTGATCTGTTTGTGGCAACAGCAACTGATATGCTGGGCAATACCTCCGAACTCAGTGATACGCTGGGATATCATGCTGAATTGCAAAATGAGTTCAATTGGACCGTTACCAACAATTCGGGTGACAACACGGTTGAAAACAGCCTGTTCTGGGTATTGGACCAGGTGAATAATACTGCCGAAGGAACGATACATACCATCGGATTCAATATTCCCGGATCCGCACCCCATACCATAATCCCTATCGATTACCAGGGAGCCGCCGCTATGGTAAACAGGTCGGTGATCATTGACGGAAGTACCCAGCCGGCAAACGGATATGGCGGTATCGAACCTAAAATCCAGCTTAACAATAACAATAACTTAGAATTCAGGTTTACGTCTTCAGATAATATCATTAAAGATATTGCTTTTCAGGATTTTGAGATCAGGTTCTCCGCCGATAATAACAGGATCATCAATAATGTGTTTACATGCAATGAACCTTTGGGAGATGGTAAGAGAATATTATTCCTCTGGGGTGCCAGCTATAATGTAATACAGGGTAACCGTTTCGGGACAAACAGAGCAGAAACGCAGGGCAGTATGGTCTCCTTGCCAATTTTTGTGGATCAATCGGTCGGAAATATTATCGGGGGAAGAAGCCCGGAAGAACAAAATATCTTCGCCAATATCGATTCCATTTGTGTGGAGTGGGTAGGTTGCAGCGGATATGGCATTGCAGTTGACGGCGACAGAAATACAATCAGCGGTAATCTGTTTTATAATAATGAAGGAGTAGCTATAAACGATTTTATTGACAGAGTAAATAAACCT
>CAYUAV010000625.1:2597-2775 GCA_964442665.1 uncultured Bacteroidales bacterium | reverse complement strand
TGGTGGTCGCCAAATCCCAGGATGGTTCTGTTTCCTGATGATTTCAAATATTCCGGATCAACTGAACAAATTATCCGTCGTAAAAAATTCAATGTGAAGGTGGATCAAAACTTTGAAGAGGTTATCAGGCAGTGTTCAACGGTAAAAAGGAAAGGACAAAAGGGTAGCCATCGTGGGC
>CAYUAV010000625.1:0-2587 GCA_964442665.1 uncultured Bacteroidales bacterium | reverse complement strand
AAAGGGTACATGGATTACCGAAGATATGATCAAAGCCTATATTACTTTGCATAATGAGGGCTATGCACATAGTGTTGAAACCTATCTGAATAAAAATCTGGTTGGAGGACTCTACGGTGTATCATTAGGCAGTGTATTTTTTGGTGAATCGATGTTTTTTTTAGAACGCGATGCATCTAAAGTTGCACTTTATTACCTTGTCAAACTTGTTAAAGATTTAGATTTTTCCTTTATTGATGTACAGCAATCAACTGCCCATCTCAGAAGCATGGGGGCAACGGATGTCAAACGTTCGGAATTTTTAAAAATGCTATGTCAGTCATTAGATTCACCCACGAAACAAGGAAAGTGGCGTTATGAATTCTAGTATCCTACGATCCAGAGGATCTTTTCCTCATAAGCACACTTTTCAGCAAGTGTAATCATTTCCCGGTTTATGATAATGAGTTTCTCAAGATATGTTTTCCAGTTGCTTTCCCAATCGGGATGATCTTTTTCAAGTGCTTCCAGAAATTCTTTTCCAAGAAAATGTCTGCTTACGAGATCTTTAAAATCCTTTACTGTTTTAAGCGACTGCAGCTTTTCAAGATACTTTAATAATTCATTCCTGAGAGGGATGATTTTACGCGCGTTATATTTCGTAGGTCCATAATATTCATAAAGTTTGTTGGCAGATTCGAAACACGGTGAAAACAAATTGAATACAATACTGTCAATGTACTTTGATTCTTTGTCACAGCGTATATAGGCATCGTTGCTACCCGTGTAATTCAATTCTACAAAATTGAGTTCCTTTGAATCGTAAATGGTTAATTTCATAACATAGTTATAAGTGATTCTATTAAAATTATTAAATCATTTCATAAAGTCAAAATCGTATTTTCAGAATAATTAATCCTTTACTTTTACATTAAATTTACGATATTCTGACAATATTCATATAAATGTTTAAAAAAGAAGAGTTTAAACGTGACGCACTGGAATTCGTCAACTGGATTACCGAATATTTAGCAGGTGTTGAAAATTTTCCTGTCCGTTCAAAAGTCAGGTATGGTGAAATAAAGGAACAATTTCCTTCCGTTCCTCCTGCGCGGGGAGAAGAAATATCCACCATATTCAACGACTTTAAAGAACGTATTATTCCCGGAATCACGCACTGGCAAAGTCCTAAATATTTTGCCTATTTTCCGGCAAATAGCAGTCCCCCGTCAGTTCTGGCGGAAATGCTTACCGCTACCCTTGCGGTTCAGGGAATGAAATGGATTACTTCACCTGCAGCTACGGAACTCGAAGAACTGGTCAGCGACTGGCTGCGGCAGATGATCGGACTACCCGACGAATTTTCAGGTGTAATTCAGGATACAGCTTCCGTGGCTACGCTATGCGCCATTCTGGCTGCTCGGGAAAAAGCTACAAATTATGAATCCAATAAAAAGGGACTAGGCTCCGAAGTATTAAGGGTATATTGTTCTTCCGAAGCGCATTCATCCATCGAAAAGGCAATGAGAATTGCCGGGATTGGAAGCGATAATCTGGTGAAAGTTAAAACGGATTCATCAGGGCGCATGATAGCTGAAGTTTTGGAGAATTCTATTTCAGAGGATATAAAAAAGGGTTATAAACCGATATGCGTAGTTGCTGCCCTTGGAACTACAGGCGTTTGCGCAATCGATCCGATCGATGAAATCGGAAAAATCTCACTGAAGTACAATATCTGGCTACATATTGACGCAGCATTCGCCGGATCGGCACTCGTACTTCCCGAATTCAGAAAATCCGTAAAGGGCTTACACCACGCCGATAGTTTTGTTTTTAATCCGCATAAATGGATGTACACCAACTTCGATTGCTCTCTTTTTTATGTAAAAGATAAAATACATCTTCAGAATACTTTTCGTTTGGTGCCCGGCTATTTACAAACCAGAAATGATTCTGAAGTTAACGACTATAGCAATTGGGGAATACAATTAGGTAGACGTTTCAGGGCTCTTAAGCTCTGGTTTGTAATTCGCAATTTCGGTGTTGAGGGTATCCGGAAACGGATACGTGATCATATCCATCTGGCATCCTATTTCGAAAAACGTATAAAGGAACATTCCAAACTTGAGATCGTTTTGCCCCGAAGTCTTTCTGTCGTTTGTTTCCGGCTCGGGGGTTCGGATCATTTGTCAGTTTCGGAACTTAACAGGCTCAACTCGGAAATGCTTGAAAGGATAAATGATACAGGCCGGATTTATATTTCACATACAATTTTTCAGGGAAAATATACGCTGCGTTTTGTCTGTGCCCAGACCTATACAGAAAAACGACATGTTAATGAGGCTCTGGAAGTGATTTTCCAGGTTGCCGATGAAATAACTTTATAGCGATTTATGAAGACACCCATCACTGATATAAAAAAGGCATTTACCAGATTTACCGGAAAAGCTCCGGATTTCATAAATCCCCTTCCAAAATCAGGCTCAAACCGGTTTTATTTTCGGATTGGCTACAAGGGAAAAACGGTTATTGCAGCCTATAACCCGGACAGGGCCGAGAATGAAGCTTTTTTATATATCACAGCGAAACTTAATAAAGCAGGAGTCAA
>CAYUAV010000624.1:0-2783 GCA_964442665.1 uncultured Bacteroidales bacterium | reverse complement strand
CGTGATATACACCTGTTTTTTGACATTTAAAATCGAAGAAAGGGAACTCTTTTCCTGTAGCACTAATGTAAGTACTGCCTTGTAATTCATTCATGTCGAACAGTTGTAATATTGCTTCACCATCGGAATCGGGAGCTGTGCAGATTGAAAATCTGTACTGTGTATTTTTGCTCAGCACCATTGAGAACTTTGCTGAAGGAGGATTGCCCCCGGGAACACCTGCATCTAGTTTTACAATAAAGTCTTTCAGATAAGTCACATTTCCAGCACTGGCAGCACATTGTGCAACCAATTCCACATTTTCCTGGGCAAAAACTTCTGCAGAAGTGAAAATAATTGAAAAGAAAATAAGCTTCAGGAATTGTTTCATATTAAATACTGATTAGCTTGTTACGGATTTGTTCAGTTTTTGCAATAATGCTATTAAGTTTTTCAGGTGAAATTTCAACAAAACTTTCATCATGTTGCACAATGACGAGCATTCCATCCTCTTCTATAGCTTCCGGTTCACCTTTTTTTATTGTAATGGTAACATCATTAAATTCATCTCTTAATACGTTTAATTCGCTTATCAGTTTCGCAAAACTTTTATCATTCTTATAATTATCAAGAATTAACATCAAATCGCCCATAATAATTTTCTGTTCACCAATTCTCTCGGCGAGCTGAGGATGGGGATCGGATTTTGCGACCTGTGTTGCCAGGTATAGTCCTTCGATCCAGACACCCGTAACCATAAGTGTACTCAGATTACTTCGATTGTCGGACCGGAGATATTTATCCATCTGGTTAAAACTATGTACCGAAATGTACATCAGCGAATCGAGATTCTGATTGCTTTGAGCCAGTCTTTTTAATGTGGTAAAATCGAAGAATTGTCCCACCCGTACAGCATCGGCCAGTGTTTTAATAGCTGTAATATATTCGATTACCGAATTCGTTTTATTGTAAATATTGAGATATCCCAGATCGGCTGCATAAATACCCAGATAAAAAGCTTGTTGAAAACTTGTGGCCAATTCATCAACATTATCTGTGGGTGCCAGATATTTGTTTGAAAAATCAACATTCAGACTTTTTACCAGGGCTGCCATTTCAACCGGTGAAGAAATATTCTGAACAATATCCTGCATAACATCTTCGGAAATCTCGAGCACTCCTTCGTTTACTATGTCTTCAGGTACATCAAAATCGTCAGATGTACTTTTTTCACCCCCTGATTTACATCCGAAGATTAATAAACCGACAACAAAAAGCGTGATTAATTTTTTGATCATAGCTCTCAATGTTTGTTGTTCCTTAATAAACAAATGTAACAATAAGTATAAAGATATTAAAAATCTGTTTTAGTTAAAATCTTTATTTTCTTTTTAGCCGTTCACCTATAGTTAATATTTTTTTAAGTACATCGAAATATAAAAAGATATAAAATAGGATAGTTAATATCCATATTACGGTTATATTGAACCAATAGGTATCGAAATATTTATTCATGAAATGTTTTGTAGGAGCAAAAAATTGGGTCCGGAAACTTAAAAAATGATCAGGAATAGGATACTGGTAAATAGGATCGATATGCTGGATTAGCTGGTTATTATATTCCAGTATCTTATTTTTTTCATATACTTTTTTCAGGATATCGGCTATACCTTCGTTATAGTAACGGTCATAGTATTCCTGATACATTTCGGGTTTATTTTCCTTGTAGTATGTAATCATGTTCTGACGCTTGCGATCGGCCAGCTGAAACAGACTGCTGTAAAATGATTCTAACTTTTTCAGATATTCATATATGCGTCGCGATTTTCCGATACTGAAATTACCGGTGCTAAGTTCGTCGACATCGTCATAGTAAACCGGTGTAATAAGTTGTTTCGATTCTTCGTCACTTTTTTTCAGAAAATCGTCTTCGATAAGTTTAACCAGTTTGTTTTCTTTACGAATTTCATTAATTATCAGCTTCAGATCGTCCCTGGTTATATCAATTTCATTCACATCGCGTAATTCCTTATCGATTCGTTCCAGACGTTCACGCATTTCAGGCAGATAGTATACCTTTTTAAAATCGGCAATGCTCGACATCATTTCAAGTTCATAAAACTTTTCGGTATACTTGTTATCCTTGAATTGATGAACCATAAGGGCCTCGTATCCCCATTTGGTAACCATTAATTCGGCAATAAACGGTACTTTGTCGATTCTGCCGATCCTCTGGTTCAGCTTATCAAAACTGAACATAGCCCCGCTAAGTATCATCATAGGAATCATGATAAGCGGAATAAGAATATAGATGGTAACAGCCGAATTGAATGTTGCCGAAATATTGAGCCCAAGCATATTAGCGAAAGCAGCTGTTGAGAACAGAGCAAGCCAGTATTCAAAACTCATTCCTCTGATACCCAGAATGGTATTGGCAATAAGAACAAAAAGGAATGTCTGGATCGCACTTATAAAGAAAAGTATGAATATTTTAGATATCAAATAACTCGATTTGCTGAGATTCAGGAACTTTTCACGTTTTAAAATTTTACGGTCTTTAACAATTTCTTCGGCGCTGACCATGAGCCCCAGGAATAATGCCACAATAAGCGCCATGAAAATAAAAATGTGCATATTTTCATTGACCCTGAAAATGTATATTTTCGAATTGGGGTCTTCAATATAGCGTATCAGGTATGACAGGATAAATCCAAGAACAGGAGCTTCGAGAAGGTTAAGTGCCACGTACTGCCTGTTGCTGATCTTTGACAGAAAATCGCGTATTCCATAGATTTTGAGTTGTG
>CAYUAV010000623.1:0-2792 GCA_964442665.1 uncultured Bacteroidales bacterium | reverse complement strand
ATTAAACCCCTTCCTCACTTATGAAGAAGGGGTTTTTATTTCATCATAAAAGTTTTTTAATAAGGTTTACCCTGATCATTGACCATGGGAACAAAGAGGACAGGCAGCACATTACTTTTCTTAAGTCTCCCTCCTTTTTTCTCGAGCAATACCAATTCCTGCACATATTTTTCTCCAACCGGAATAATCATCTTTCCACCTTCCTTTAATTGTTCCTCCAGAGGTTTTGGAATATGAGTCGGGGCGCAGGTTACAATAATTGCATCAAAAGGTGCAAACTCCGGCCAGCCTTTATATCCATCTCCGATTTTCACATTCAGATTTTCGTAACCTAAAACCTTCAACAAATTCTTAGCTTTAACACCCAGTTGCGGTACTACCTCAATTGTATATACAGCCTGGCAAATCTCAGCCAGGATCGCGGCCTGATATCCGGAACCAGTGCCAACTTCAAGAACCCTATCGGAACTATCCAATTTAAGAATTTCTGTCATGAAGGCTACAATGTAAGGCTGTGAAATGGTTTGCCCATATCCAATAGGAAGAGGTCCATCATCGTATGCACGGCTTGCATAAGCTGGCGGAACGAAAAGATGGCGCTCAACTTTCTTCATTGCCTCAATGACATTCTTGTCTGTAATTCCACGGGCGATAATCTGGGTAACAACCATGTCCATACGTTTTTGTGTATACTGATCCTGTGAACATGCACGACAACAGATAACTAATCCTATAACAAACACAAAAGCTCGCAGGGAAGATATGCCCTTTATTTTTATCCTATAACTATACATCCCGATTGACTTTATCAACCGAAAATGCAGGGAAACAAACTGCAATATATTCAGCTCCTCCGGCGAGAGGAGTACTATAACGCACCCATTCACCCTTAGGGGCAATAATAGCCTGATTGGCTGGTACCATAATCGATTCTTCTATGGTCTCAACTTTGAGTGTTCCTTTCAAGACAACAGTATATTCATCAAAGTCAGGAGTTTGTCCCGGCTCCTTCCAACCCTGGGTACTTTTCATATGTGCAATACTAAGATCGGAAGTATGAGAATTTACTCTTCCTATATATTCCCTGATTTCTTTAGGCTTATTGCCGGCAGCCTTAATAATTGATGGAGCCGGAATTATTCTGGCCATTATTCAATAATAAAATTGATGGTTTGTTCCGTTGAATTGTCCAGTTTATCAAAAGCTTTAACAATTAGTTCATTTTTACCCTTGGGCAGATTTTTTATAATACCTGAATATTCCTGTTCTGCTCCACTGTTTAAACTATAAGTCATATTTTGATAGCCCACAACCGCATCAGTAGCAATGATAAAGAGTACCGTGTGAGATGGATATACCATTACCCCGCCTTCGCTGTCAAGTTGAGATGTTCCGAAAGCATGTGAGATTACAGGTCCTGTATTATCAATTTTAACGCCGAACGATTTTGAACTGGTATTATCGACATTATCAAATCCGGTAAAATCAACAGTGCAGTAATCTTCCTCATTTAATGAAAACGGATCAACATATTCGATAGGATTGCTTCCATCAATGCTGTACTCTATATGATTCAGTCCAGCTTCCGAATCGCTTCCCTTAAGCAGTAATAAGGTATTTTTACTGATGAAAATAGTATCGCGTGTCTTAAACTCAGGTCCCCTGAATGCGAAGCTCAGATCGGGTCCGGTAAGATCGATATAAGGTATATTGGTTCGTTCATTAGCTGTTTGACTGGTCGACCTGTTATTTACATTATCAACAGCATAGGATTTTATCAGCAGGTTTCCCGAAGACTGCGTCAGAAATACTGGCGCATCGTATAATTTATACTCCCCCCCGTTTACTGAATAACGGACCTCCTTTACTCCGGCCTTGTTGTCGAATGAAGTTAGTTTAAGACGGGATTTACCTGAAGAGTATTCTTTCCCTCCCGAAAAATAGCTTTTCCCCATGATCTCTTCTATTATGGTCGGAGGTGTTTTATCGACATAAAATGAGAAGCTCCTGGTTTGTTCTTTATTTCCAACCTTATCTACCGCATAAAAACTAATAGTATGGTCGTCCTGTGTAAGGTAAGCTGCAAGAATGGGAGTTTTATACAGTTTTTCCAGATTGTTATCGATAGAATAGTAAATTGAATTGTGGCCTATACCCTTATCATCGGCCGAAAGAACTATTCTCGAACGATTCGACAAAATACTATCATACTGATCGCCTTCAATCTCAAGTTTTGTAACCGGTGCAGTTTTATCATAAAGGATGGTGATTTCATGCAACGGTTCAACATTTCCAACGTTATCAACAGCGTAATATTTAATTTGATATTCCTTCTCCTGGTTTATCTCAATTGGTCCTGAATAAGGTTTGTAGTCTGCTCCATCAATCGATACATAAATATTTTCGACACCAGACAGGGCATCCGTAGCAGTGAGCTCGATACGGGCCCCTGACCCCACATTAAGCTTATTATCGGTAATAAAAGGTTTTGCGTCTCCATAACCCACCCTCGTAACAGGTGACTTACTGTCGGCGTACACTTCAAAAATAATATCACGCAACGGGTATACTGTTTTGTGTGTCGATGTATCCACCGCCGAGGGTGACCGAACCGAGTTCCATCCCTCGGTATCGAAATACATCGGATTTGAATAAGCACTGGTTTCATCGCTCCATAACCTGAATTTTTTAGAATCTTCGTCCGGAGATGTTGATAGCCATAAATAAACAGGCAAATCCTTCTGTACATAGAATTTGCCGTCGGGAGCAACATAAGTTTTCTTTTGGTGGAG
>CAYUAV010000622.1:0-2799 GCA_964442665.1 uncultured Bacteroidales bacterium | reverse complement strand
TAGATGAAATAACAGAAATTACTGAAAAGTCCATATCTACTGTATTTCATCTAACAGTAAGAATTCGACACGGTATTCCATTTTATAGATTGATCCTGCAATGATTTTTTCATGGTAATATTCAGGAATGCGTGCGGGGTTAATAACCTCGCACTTTTTTTATGCCTGAAACTAGTAGAATTTGTTCCGTATAACATAACCTATAATAAAATAAGCCTGTGCCTGGCAAGTTGCAGGACGCATGGCCGCATGTTGCCCGGAACCAAATAATAAACCAACGGGCCAACATACAGACAGATACTAACTGCCACCGCGATACAAACCTAACTAAAAACGCGGGCTCGTACCCTGTAGACCTGTCCTCAGTCCAGGTTAACCTGGTCCTTCAGCCAGGCAGGTATGAACGCAGAAATTCTTAATTTAGTGCTCTAAATAACGTGTTCCGGTGTGCTTGCGCAAAGCCTGCTTCACCCGACCCAACATAAAAACGAAATAAAAATTGATATAGCGACATAAATCATGAGAGAAATCACGATTATGCTGATGCTTTTAGTTCCATTAGTGAGCTATTCGCAAAACGACTCCACAACTCTTTCTAAAAAAGAGGAGAGAAAAGAGATACCTGCTTATATAGGTTTTACTTCGGGATTGAGTTTTTCAAGTTTCAGGGACTTTGCAACGTCCCCTCTTTTTTACACCGGGTCTCCTATATTTATATCACTATCGCGTATTAAAGCTGATAAGAAAAGAGAATCTGAATTTGGATTATCTTACTCTTTTGGAAATTATTCCGGAAATTATAGTAGCTACTTTAATAATTATATAGTAAGAAGTCAGGTTAAAACTGCATCCTTCTACTATTCTCAGTTATACCGGGTAAATAAACTTAGTTCCGAACGGTTCAATGTTAAAATTGGCGGGCTGTTTAATGCTTCATTCAATATTCGTTTTAATGAATCTTTACGGAACAATGCTATGGGGACGGAGTTATTTCCAAACTTATTCGGGTCAGTAAAAATTACAAAAGATGTAAGCCGCAGAGAAAATAAGGATAAAAAGTTCTTTTTTCTTAAATACAGATTGAATCAGAGAACAAGAAATTTAGCCTATAGACTAAACGTTGGATTGATTAACAGTTCTTATCGAAACGGATATGCGTATTTTAGGCATACAGTTGATTACGAAAAAGAAATTTTTTATGGTTATCAATTTAAAGTTTTTTCAGGTTTTAGAATAAGTAGTTCTCTGGACTATACCATTTTTCTAAAAAATAAAAATGCAATTCAACTTTCGTATTTATGGGATGCGTATAAAACAGGTGGCAACCTGGATAAATTCGAGATGGCTCATCACATCTTTAAATTAACCCTTTTATTTAACACCAATAACAGATAAATGATGAAAAAGTTATTAAGTATAGTAACGGTAGCATTATTGTTCTCTTCTTGCGAGAAAATCATGTTTGAAGGTGATTTGGCATCAACAAATCCTCAAGTAAATTTTGAATATTTATGGAATGAATGCAATGAGAAGTATTCCTACTTTGATTTAAAAAATATTGACTGGAATACTATAAAAACCAACTATTCATTAAAAATATATGATAGCATGTCAGCAGATTCGCTGTTTAATGTATTAGGGGAAATGTTGACAGAATTAAAAGACGGCCATACGAACCTTTTTTCAAATTTCAACGTTTCCAGATTTGGAGTAAATTACTTAGGACCGGATAATTTTGATTGGCGTATCATAGAAGACAATTATTTGTTTCAGGACTATTACAATTCAGGGCCGTTTCTTCACAATTTTCTTGATAATGATGAAATAGGTTATATTCGTTTCGCTTCGTTTACAGGCATTGTGGGTGCCAGTAATCTGAATTTTATCTTAGAGAGATATAAAAATACTAAAGGGTTGATTTTGGATATAAGAGAAAATGGCGGGGGAGAAGCAGGTGACATATTCAATTTATTAAGTCGATTTGTTGAAACTAAAACATTGGTTGGTTATTCAAGAATTAAATCCGGTCCGGGTCATAACGAATTTTCCGACCCAAAGCCTTTATACATTACTCCAGATAACGGTATACGATATACAAAAAAAGTAGCTGTCCTTACGGACAGAGGAACTTTCAGTGCCGGATCTTTTACAGCTCTTTTTACCAAAGCATTACCAAATATGGTGCTCATTGGAGACACTACCGCTGGTGGGCTTGGAGTACCTAATGGAGGGCAATTACCTAATGGCTGGTTTTATAGATTTTCAATAACCCAGACTTTAACATTGGATAGAAGCCCTGATTATGAGAACGGAGTTCCACCTGATATTCATGTTCTTTTTCACTGGAACGATTTAACAAAAGATGAAGTTCTGGAACGGGCAATAGCAGAATTACAGTAAATATTAATTTACGTTGGGTAACATTTGATATAGTTAATTGCCATAAGAGATAATTTGTGAAACTTATTTAATAATGATGCAATAATTTTTTTAATTCATTTCTTCCCATTCCTTCATTACCACAATTTTCTTATAATCCAGAATTTTGATAAATATCTGGGTCGTTCTTAAATCTTAAGGATTAAATCGGGATTGTTTTTCCTTCGGAAAGTCGACCCTTCGCCTGCCAGGGGGCTACCATGCAAAGCTTCCACATCCGAACCTGCTTCGCAACTAAGATCATTTCAATATCATATAATGGGACGGGAATGCCGTTCCGTTGGAACGTCGACCCTTCCCCTGCGGGGGGCTACCATGCAAAGCTTCCACATCCGAACCTGCTTCGCAACTAAGATCATT
>CAYUAV010000621.1:0-2799 GCA_964442665.1 uncultured Bacteroidales bacterium | reverse complement strand
TCCACACTCATTGTGCTCTGTTAGTAACTGAAGCTCCAGTGGAGGTGATCTCTTCCGCAAAAAGAGTGCTAGCCTTATGTTTATACCCAATATTTTATAAAAACCACCTGGTGAAATTTGGTTTTATTATCAGGCTTCCTTAAATTTATCTATCGTTCATTTATCGCTTTAAATCCACTACCATGAAAGAAAAAATCCTATTTAATTTATTAGTAGTTATCGCACTTTTATGTAATACCTGCCAGAAGGAAACTGATGTAGTTCCTTATGAAGAAGGAATTCAAAAGGAATTATTGAGCGATGAAGATGTATTATTCCTTGATAACCTTGAGTCTGTAGAACTGAGTGCCGATCAAGTAGTGTTGTCAAATGGACAGACTCTCGATGAGTACTTATTGATGCATGATCCTGATTTTTATAATGAAATAAATACAAAAAGTACGCTGGCAATCAATCTTGCAGAACCAAAGATGACCAAAGACCTGTTGGTTGCAAGACTCACTGCGGTGGCAATAAAGCTGACTGACCGCAGTAAATTTGTATACCCTGAAGGTCCCGTGATAGGACAACCCGCACAAAATGGTCTGGCTTATTCTTTTGGATCAAAGCAGTATAAGGAAAGAAAACGACCTTCTGAAGGTGAATGTACTGCTGAGGTCTATGGTTTGGATTGTTCAGGTCTTATTTACCAGCTGTTTTATCAATCGGGTGTTAAACGGGGATTATGGACTACGGCCGAAGCCCAGAGACGTCCTGATACGCTTATGAAGTATATTCAGATTGCATTTCCTGATTTAGAAAATCTGAAGATTGAGAACTTAGGTAAAATTGCATTAACAGAGGTTCAAAGTGGAGATATTATATACTTTTTGGGAACGGATGGAATTGCAAAACATATTGGAATGATATTAAAAAACAGTTCAGGTAATCTGTATGTTGCACAATCAAATGGAACCGGCAAAATTAGTGGAGATTGTTCTAAAAATTACGGCCCCAGCCGGGGGCCACGTTTTTTTGGACTTAACGCCTCCATTCAGCCGGGTAATTTTGGTGATAACTATGGCATTGTCAGAATCAATATTGAAGAACCCGAACCGCTTGATTTTACCAAATGCGGTGTAATGATCAGAGTATATGGGTACTATCATAAAACCACACCTCAATCCTCTTGGGATCAAGAATCGAACAATGGAACAATTCAATCAAAAGTTTCGTCTGGAAATTTTGAAGGAAATACCTTTACCGGTAGTTATTCTGAAACAGTTGGGACTGATGCCATATCAGGATCAATAACCGCTGTGTTAAATGAAACCCATGATGTTCTTGTAAGCCTCAATTGGACAGAGACAACGACATTTGGGGCATCTCCGTCCGATTCAAGAGTTATTTCATGCGAATTAGAGAATGTCCCGATGGTAAATACCAGCCATTTTGAGGTAGAAGGAGAAAATGCCTGTAACCATATTTCATCATTTTCAGATGAACAGAACATTACTGGGGGTCTTAGTTTTTCACTGACCTCTTATCGATGTACATCGGGAAGCAAAGTTATGGTCTATTTTTCCAAATGATGAAAAGCATTTGTAGACAGTTCACTCTTTCCTGGACACTTATATAGTTGTGATTTAAAAAGAAAGGAGTGAAATAAGTAGAGTAGAAAGAGCAATTCTTTTTATAGATTGCAGATTCAGGGTAATTAAATATGCAATAAACTTAGAAATGTCCAGATGGCATTATAACAAACTTGAAGTAAGATTTATTGTTCTATCTCAAGACATGCCAGTTCTGATAACTCCTCATCATTCATAAATGATTCAATTTCTGCTTGGTTTGAGATGATGAGCTGAGTAATCTCATCAGTTGTTAAATTGCCTGTTCTTATCCAGATAATTTTTGGTGGATGTCCGTTAATTATGCTGATATCGTAAAAATCAGCATCAAAGGTAACGATAGCCAGATTATGTTTTTTCGCATATTCCCAGATATTAGAGTCTTCACAATTCTTTAATCCACCATCAGAAACATGAAGGCAGCCAGGGAAATAACTTTGAAGTTTTTTGGTTATCCGAAATGAGATGTTTTGATCAAAGAGAAGCTCCATTATGCTCGTTGCAGTTTGTGTTCTCTATCAGCAGCATATGCAAGACAAGCTTTAATATCATCAATATTCAACTCAGGAAAATCATTTATAATATCGTTGGAATCCATTCCTGATGCTAACCATCCAAGAATATCATAAACTGTAATCCTGGTGTCTCTAATACAAGGTTTCCCAAAACGTTTATTGGGATTCCTTCTTATTATGTTCTTGTAATTAACCATATTAGAACCTTTGTACAAAGATACTAAATCTGCGATTAGCAACCAATAGCTGAAATTATTGCTCCAATTTCACACCCATTTCGCTCCATCCTTCCGCAAAAAGAGTGTTGCCAACTGCTTTAATGTAAAGCTCCTTCCCTCCCAGCCTAATTTCAAATAACGATAATTACCGGGAATGAATAACCATCCGGTTATTCATTCCCAAAGCAATATTAACACCCGTCCGAACGGGCGTCAGCCGTGCTGATAATGCACATACATTATACGACAACCGCAGAAATTTTACGGGAATTTTTGTGTCATGGTGATTTAGCGAAGCATTTTGTTTCGTCGCATATAATGCAGCTGCTTTTATTTGTTGTTGCCAGTTGCGACGAATTATTGGTATTGTCTTTTCCCCGGGCGATGCCCGGAGTTACAATAATGTAAGCCCTCCGGGCTATTCAAAATGCCATAATTTCTATTTAACATAATATT
>CAYUAV010000620.1:0-2802 GCA_964442665.1 uncultured Bacteroidales bacterium | reverse complement strand
AAACAAAATAAAAAACAGATAAACAAAAAATAATATAAAACAGACATATACTATAACAAACAATTAAAAAAAATATAAATCACAGACGCACGATTATACCAGTTTTTTAAGCTGTTCAAGAATAATCCCACCGTGTTTTTCCTTCCATTCCCAGGCAAGTTTAATAAACTGTTCACGGGTAAGATCGCTCTTTTTAATGTCTTCATCTCTTAATTTTGCAACCACTTTGGCTTCCGTTGCAATAGAAGCATGGTCCGTACCCGGCACCCAGCATGCATTCTTCCCCAGCATCCGGGCACGACGAATAATGATATCCTGGATGGTATTGTTCAGCATATGTCCCATATGAAGCACTCCTGTAACGTTTGGCGGAGGGATTACAATGGTATAGGGTTCCCGGTTGTCGGGAACCGAACGGAAAAAACCGTTATCCATCCAGTACCGGTACCATTTATCTTCAACTGTCTTTGGATTGTACTTACTGGGAATTTCCATAATGAAATTGCTTGTTCCTTATGATACTTTGAAAAGTCGCGTAAAAATAAAAAATAAATAAGACTATAAATCAGTTAAAGGAAAGGACATTTTTGAATTATTATTAAAATAATACGCCAGAAGAAAACTCTTTGCTTACTTGACTCGTAGTATGGTAAAAAAATGCATAATAAAGAAAATTTAATGTTATTATGATTTGTTTAAAAATGATAACCTATGTATTGAATGAATAATGTACTTTTGATTTTTATTTTATCGCGTGATCTTTTTAGCATAATAATTGTTAAAATAAAGAATTGAAAATTATACTTTAAAAAATATATTTAAATTTGTGAACTGAAAAATAAATTATCATGAAAAAGATTTTAGCAAGTCTGGTGTTTGTTATCGCAACCTGTACAATGAGTTGTTCCCAAACTCCGGCAAGTAGTGAAGAAAAGTCCGTTTTTGGACCTGCTATTGAATTTTCAGAAACAGATTATGATTATGGTACAATGAAGCAGGGTGACAACGGTACACATGAATTTGTTTTCACCAATACCGGAACTGAACCGCTGGTTTTAAGCAACGTCCGGAGTTCCTGTGGATGTACCATTCCTGAATGGCCCCGCGAGCCTATTAATGCTTCTGAATCTGCTATGATCAAAGTAAAATATGACACGAAACGTATCGGGCAGTTCAATAAATCGATCACTGTTTATTCGAATGCTTCCGAAGCACCAATTGTGTTGCATATTAAAGGAAATATTGAACCGGCAACTCAGGCGGCAGCCGAATAAAATCATTAACCATACGGATAATCGTGACTCACAGATACGCTTATCTGTGAGTTTGTTTTTAATAACCCACTAATATTGTAACACTATGCCAAAGATTTCAAAACGAGGAACGCTAATGCCCAACTCTCCTATCAGGAAGTTGGTACCGCTTGCCGAAGAAGCTATGAGTAAAGGCAGGCAGGTTATCAGGTTAAACATCGGGCAGCCCGATATACCTACTTCCGATAAGGCATTGGCGGCAATCCGGAATCTGAAAGCGAATGTGTTGGAATACAGTCATAGTGCCGGCATGGAATCGCTGCGACGTAAACTGGTTGAATATTACAAGCGTCATAACATTTCCGTGAATTACGAAGATATTCTTATTACGACAGGGGGCTCCGAAGCCATCACTATTACATTGCTAACATGTCTTAATGCCGGTGACGAAATACTGGTACCGGAACCTTTCTATGCCAATTATTACAGTTTTGCCACATCGACTGATGTTAATGTTGTGGCCATTACATCGTATATCGAAAATGGATTCGTACTGCCTCCCATCAGTGAATTTGAAAAAAAGATCACGGAAAGAACCAGGGGTATCATTATCTGTAACCCGAATAATCCGACAGGCCATGTTTATAGCCGGAAGGAACTGGAGCAGATCCGTGACCTTGTTCTGAAATACGACCTGTTCCTGCTGTCGGACGAAGTGTACCGCGAATTTGTATACGACGGTGAAGAATTTATTTCGATTATGCAACTGGAAGGAATCGATAATCACGCCATTCTCATTGATTCGCTATCGAAACGTTACAGCGCTACGGGATTACGTACCGGAGCACTGATAACCAGGAACAAACAATTGCGTGATACGGCATTAAAGTTTTGCCAGGCCCGGCTGAGTCCGCCCTTTGTGGGTCAGATTGCCGGTGAGGCTGCCATCGACTCAAGCGATCAGTATATGAACGCGGTTTTTAATGAATACCTTTCGAGACGTAATTACATAGTTGAGGCATTGAACAGTATCCCGGGAGTATTTTGTTCAAAACCAAAAGGTGCTTTTTACGTTATGGCAAAATTGCCTGTCGACGATGCTGAAAAGTTTGCCATGTGGATGTTGAGCGATTTCGAATATAAAGGAAACACTATTATGGTAGCCCCGGGGGCCGGCTTTTATACCGAGAGCGGAGTGGGAAAACAGGAAATTAGACTTGCCTATGTTATTAATAAGGAACAAATAGCTGTGGCTATGGAGTGCCTCAGGGAAGGACTTATGAAATACCCGGATCGCATCACAGAGAAGATCGCGTCGGAAAAATCAATTGCAGTTAAATAAGATATTTACTATTCGAAATCGGGGTAAAGCAAATACTTTACCCTGATTTTTTTAAATGCTTCCAGGTCCTTACTCCACGATTGCCGGATCTCTTCAATAGTTTTTCCTGCGAGTATTTGTTTGCGTAATTCGTCACTGCCTGCTAACCGGTCTAAATATTTGTTAAAAAACGACTCCCCCACAGACAGATCATCATAAAATAATTTG
>CAYUAV010000619.1:0-2806 GCA_964442665.1 uncultured Bacteroidales bacterium | reverse complement strand
ATAATGATATCAAATTTACCCGTTCAACCGAAGATTCACTTTTGAGAGAATCGTTCAGGGAAGAAGAAAAATTCGGATTGGATAAGGATAAGAAAAAAGAGACTATTGGAGGAATTTCTCAAATGCATTTCTTCTCTCCGGTAAAAGGTCTTGTTACAAATTCCTTTAATTCAGTTGGTAATCATTATGGTACTGATATTGTGGCTGCCGCAAACGAAGTTGTTAAGGCTACCCTGGCAGGTACTATTATTATGGCGACATGGACCCTCGAAACAGGTTGGGTTATCCAGATTCAACATGAAAATAATCTGATATCAATCTATAAACATAATGCTGAGTTACTGAAAAGAGTCGGTGATTTTGTTGAAGTAGGCGAAGCTATTGCAATTATTGGAAATTCCGGTGAATTAACAACCGGGCCGCATCTGCATTTTGAACTTTGGTATAATGGAATTCCTCTCGATCCGGAAGATTATATAACATTCTGAAAATATTTTTATCATTTTGATTTACTCATGAGAAAGAGAGTAGCCATTCTGGGATCAACAGGTTCAATTGGTACACAAACTCTCGATGTTATTTCACACCATCCGGAAATATTTGAGGTATTTGTTATTACTGCGCGTCACAATATTGAACTGCTCATCGAGCAGGCAATCCGGTTTATTCCGAAACATGTTGTAGTTACAAATGAAAAGCTCTATCAGGATGTGTCGGATGCTCTTAAAGGACTACCTACCGAAGTTCATGCAGGTGAAAAGAATCTTTCCGAAATTGTGCGGTTGGAACAGATCGATATCGTACTAACTGCCCTGGTTGGTTTTGCGGGATTATTGCCAACAATAAATGCACTGGAGTCGGGCAAGGATATTGCACTGGCAAACAAGGAAACTCTTGTAGTTGCAGGGGAACTTATTACGGATCTGGCTGTAAAAAACAATGCTCAGATATACCCCGTAGATTCAGAACATTCGGCTATTTTTCAATGTCTTGCCGGCGAAGACAGGAACTGTATCGAGAAAATATATCTGACCGCATCGGGAGGGCCATTTCGGGGAATGAGTGCTGAAAAATTAAAACAGGTTACCAGAGAGCAGGCCCTGAATCATCCTAACTGGTGCATGGGAAATAAAGTAACAATCGATTCTGCTTCGCTGATGAATAAAGGGCTGGAGACTATTGAAGCCAAATGGCTTTTTGATCTTGATCCTGAACAGGTGGAAGTAATTGTTCACCCACAGTCTGTTATTCATTCTATTGTACAGTTTCATGATGGATCGATGAAAGCGCAAATGGGCCTGCCTGATATGCGTTTGCCCATACAGTATGCGTTGGGATATCCGTTACGGTTACAAAGTGATTTTCCCCGGTTCAGTTTTGTCGATTATCCGGAACTTACATTTGAAAAGCCTGACCTGAAATTATTTCGTAACCTTGCATTGGCACTAACCTCGTTGAAGGCAGGAGGCAATATGCCCTGTATTATGAATGCTGCCAATGAAGTTGCAGTTGACGCTTTTCTGAATAATACTCTACCTTTTTACAAAATGCCTGACATCATTGAACAAACTATGGCTGCAATCAGTTTTATTGCTCATCCTTCATTCGACGACTTTATACTAACCGATTCCGAAGCAAGACGATTTGCCGGTAAATTAATATAAAATAGCTTGTGTCTTGGCCTTATGTTCAATTATTATAATTTTGCAGGGCTGCATTTTGTAATGCATCAGTGGCTTATTTTTTTACAGGAAAACCGGATAGTCTCGCAGAATACCCGGAAATATATCAATTTATATGATGATTTTTACAATTCAGAAATATAATGCAATTATTGGAATGAACATTTTTGCATATGACTGTTTAATGAACTATATACGCAATTAAGAATGAAAATAATTATCCAGATCGGTCAGTTACTGTTATCGCTATCAATTCTTATTATACTCCATGAATTGGGGCATTTCATCCTTGCACGTATTTTTAAAACCCGTGTCGAAAAATTCTACCTGTTCTTTAATCCCTGGTTTTCACTTTTTAAAATTAAAAAAGGTGAAACTGAATATGGAATTGGTTGGTTGCCTTTGGGAGGCTATGTTAAAATATCAGGGATGATTGATGAATCGATGGATAAGGAACAAATGAAAAAGCCTCCCGAACCCTGGGAATTCAGATCAAAACCTTCATGGCAACGGCTGATCATAATGCTGGGTGGTGTGATGGTAAATTTCTTGCTGGCTATTGTAATCTATATCATGGTACTTTTTGTGTGGGGTGAAGAATATTTACCTACTGAGAGTGTAAAATATGGGATACTGGTTGATTCAGTTGGAATTGAAATGGGACTGAGAAACGGGGATAAAATTTTAAGTATTGACAACCAGGAGATTGAAAATTTTTTCCAGATTATTCCTGATATTTTATTAAATGAAAGAAAAACGATACAGATAAAAAGAGATGGCAGGTTAATGGAGGTAAGAATACCTGAAAAATCAATACCTCTTCTTATAAAAGGGAAAGGAAGGATTGATGTAAGGACACCATTTTCTCCCCTGATTGTTGCAGGTTTTATCAAAGAATCACCGGCAAAAAATGCCGGATTACAAACAGGCGATGAGATATTAGGACTTAACAATGAAATTTATAAGTACTATGATCAATTTAAAAAGAAACTGGATGAAAATATAGGGAAAAAAGTTTCTTTGCAGATAAAACGAAATAGTAATAATTTAGAGATCCCGGTGGTGGTAAATAATCAGGGGATGATAGGTATTAGAAGGGATATCAAGGATATTTTTGAATTTAG
>CAYUAV010000618.1:0-2807 GCA_964442665.1 uncultured Bacteroidales bacterium | reverse complement strand
ACAATGGCCGCATATCCGGTTGGCTGAGATATACCTGAACTATGCGGAGGCTAAGTTTGAGCTGGGCGACGAAGCTACCGCCAGGGAATATGTCTCGATGGTCAGGGCCAGAGTGGGAATGCCTCCTTTACCGGAGTCTCTTACCGGGGAGGACCTGAGGAGAAGGATCTATAACGAACGGAGGATTGAACTGGCATTCGAAAACCAGCGAATGTTCGACGTCAGAAGATGGAAAATAGCCATCGATATCGAGAATCGTCCGATCAGAACATTGGATATTTACCTGAATCTGTCGACCGGAGTAAAAAGGTATGAAGAGGTAGTATTGCTTGACAAATCAGGAACATATGAAGAAAAGATGAACCTTCTTCCTATTGCAACGGATGAGATTCAACGTAATCCTGAGTTAACGCAAACACCTGGCTGGTAATATTTGTTTCGTTTCCATGTGAGTATGTTATTGCTAAATATGGGACAATAACATACTCACCTTTTTTAGATGCAAAACTCTTCTCTCTTTTTAATCGTTTTAAATAATAATAGAATATTTATGCACATATTTTATCCGAGAAAGCATTTAACTCGTTTGAATACAATACTTTTTTTATATGGACATAAGGTTTTTCCCTGCATATGTTTGTATAAGATATTTTATAGAGCTGTGAGTTGCCCGACCAATGAGGACTTTATTTTTTCAAATTTTCTTAGCTGAATATAATATTAGTACAGATGCATGCAGAATAATTACAAATATCAACAGGGCTAAAATCTTAATAATGCCGGAAATTCAGTATCTTTTTAAATTGATTGTAAAAACTAAAAAGAATGAAACTTCATATTATTGTATGTTTTACTCTACTTAGCACACTTGTTGCCTTTTCACAAAAAGTAACAGTTGTGTCGCCAAACCAAAAGATAAAACTTGGGCTCTATAACATGGAAAATGAGGATGTTGGCAAATGGTATTTAAAGGTTAGTTACATACACGATGGCCAAACCTGCGAGGCCATACCACAAATAATTTTGGGTCTTTCGCGCAGTGATCAGAGTTTTTCGAAAGAACTAAAATTCCTGAAAGCCGGTAAGACTATCTCATTAACCGAAGAATATACTGTTTTACATGGCAAACGGGCTCAATGTAGAAACTCGGCCAACGAAGTGGTTGTATCATTTGAAAACCCGATTACATCCTATTTGAATTTAATAATACGGGCCTATAACGATGGCATCGCGTTTCGATATGAATTCCCTAGTAAGGAAGGCTCCTTTATTGTAAAAGATGAATTGACTTCCTATGTCATCCCTGATAACGCAAATCGATGGATGGAAAAGTGGGACCTGGCAAATGAGGCATTGTATAACTATATGGAAGATGATAGCCTGCAACAAAGCTGGAGTTATCCGGTACTTGTTAATTCACAGGATACCTTTTGCTGGTATCTTATTCACGAGGCTGATGTAAACCGTAGTTATTGTGCTTCAAGGCTTAGTAATGTTGCCGATAAATCTCATTATAAAATTACTTTTCCTGACTCGTGGGAAGGGAATGGTGATTCACAACCAACCATCACTCTTCCCTGGAAATCGCCCTGGCGTGTGATTATTATAGGTAGCCTTGCCGATATTGTTGAATCAACACTGGTTGACGATGTATCAACGCCTTCTGTTTTATCCAAAACCGACTGGATTAGGGCAGGTTTGGTATCCTGGAACTATTGGTCGAACAACCATGGCACCAAAGACTATAAAGTGGTTTGTGAGTTTGCCGATTTAGCAGCCAACATGAACTGGCCTTACACCCTGCTTGACTGGGAATGGGATTCGATGGGCAACGGAGGCAATGTTGAAGATGCCGCACGATACATCCTTTCCAAAGGTATTAAACCCTTAATATGGTACAATTCCGGTGCATTCAAATGGATTCAGGCAACTCCCCTAGACCGTATGTTAACACATGAAACCCGTATGGAAGAGTTCACTAAGTTGAAAAATATGGGATTTGTGGGTGTGAAAATTGACTTTTTCCTAAGTGAAAAACAAGATATGATTAAATATTATCTCGATATTTTGGAAGATGCAGCCCAATTCGAAATGATGGTATATTTTCACGGTTGCCTTGTGCCCCGTGGCTGGGCACGCACCTATCCATACCTGATGACATATGAAGGTGTACGTGGAGCAGAGTGGTACAACAATGGTCCTGAATTTACCATGACGGCGCCTGAGCACAACACAATCCTTCCATTTACCCGCAATGTGGTTGGGTCTATGGATTATACCCCGGTTACTTTTACCAATTCTCAATACCCGCATATAACATCGTACGGACATGAACTGGCGTTATGCATTGTGTTCGAATCAGGCCTTCAACATATGGCCGATCGCCCGGTTGGCTATTATGAACTGCCTGATGCAGCTAAAACCTTCCTTAGGGAAGTGCCTAGCGCATGGGATGACACAAAGTTAATCAATGGGTATCCGGGAAAAGATATAATTATTGCCCGCCGGAAAGGAAGTTTGTGGTACATTGGTGGACTTAATGCAGAACCATTTCCTAAAATCAAAACCCTGATTTTTAACTTCCTGCCTGAAGGTGTAAAATATAAACTGACCTTAATTGCAGATGGTGAACATGATAAGGATTTTGCCATACAATATATGGTGGTTGAAAAATACAATTCCTTAGATATCAGATTGCTTCGCAGGGGTGGTTTTGTTGCATATTTACAACCTATATAGTAAGTAATATCATTTTTATAATCTTGAAATTTTCATAATATATTTAAACATGAAAAAACAACTACTAA